>DASPMA010000409.1:0-3251 GCA_035627335.1 Binatia bacterium | reverse complement strand
CCCAACGGCGCCAGTAGCACGCGCCGCCATGGCGTGCCACGGTTGCGCGACGGAGGACATCCATGAGCGGACTCAAAGGGCGCGTGGCGTTGGTGACGGGCGGCGCGCGCGGGCTGGGCGCGGCGGCGGCGAAGGCGCTGGCGGTCACCGGCGCGGAGCTGGTGGTCGATGGCGGCATGACGGCCATCTGAGCGCGGCTTGCGCCGCGTGGCGAGCCTGAAGGCTCGCGTCCGTACTCTTCTGGCTACGCGCTAGAAACTTGCGCTGGGCCAGTGCCGATAGCGGCGGCCGGTGAGGACGGCGAGCGAGGTGGTGTGGCCGCCGTGCTTGGTGCGCCAGGGCAGCTGCTTCAGCGGCACGACGCCGAGGTCCGGGCATTCCTCGATGGCGCGCACCACGCCGAGATAGGGGCCGGGGATGGTGGGCTCGCCCGGCCAGAGCGGCTGCGCGTCGGGATAGAAGTCGTGCAAGACGATGACGCCGTTGGCGTTGAGGCACGCTAGCGCGCCGGCGACGTCGGCGTAGACATCGCTGGCGCGATGGCTGCCGTCGATGAAGACGAAATCGAAACGGTCGAAATTGGTGCGGAAGAAATAGTCCGAGCCTTGGCTCTTGAGCCGCACCAGGTCGTCGACGCCAAGGCGTTCGAGCATTTCGCTTGGCGGGTAGGGCATGCCGGTGCGTTGCCAGACGCCTTTTTCGGGATCGTTGACATCGACGACGTCGACTGTGGTGATGCTCGCCGCATCGGCGCCGAGATCACGCATGGCGAGCGCCATGAACGCGGTAGACGCGGCGTTGCAGGTGCCGATCTCCAGGATCGAGCGCGGCCTCAGCGCGTGCACAAGCTGAAACAGCGCGCGCAGGTCGCCGGCATTGGCGGCGTCCTTGATCCGCTCCAAGCCAAGCGTGGCGAAGCGGATGGCGGCGGTCTCGAACGCCTCGATGGCCGAGGGATCGGACAGGAGCGCCATCACGTCGAGCCGCGAAATAGCGCGCACATTGTGCGCGTCGATGTCGCGCTTGGGACGCAGCAAGAGGTGGGCGGCCTGCAGCCCGCTATTGATCGACGAATTGGATTTGAGCCACTGCGTCAGCATGTAGGGCCTCCCGCGCTCCCCTGGCGCGGGGAGTCAGACCGGATGGAACGCAGAACAACAGGCTTTGGGTCCCTCGAACTAACGCCGTCGCCGCCTCGCTGGACTGCTGTAGCCGCGCTCGGCAAGCCAGCCGCTGATGCTGTCAAGCAGGCCGTCCGCCATGCCGAACCAATGCCAACGGCCATCATCGTACTCGCCGCCTGGCTGCTCGCCGCGATGATCGCCGCGTGGGAACACTGCGGTCGTTAGTTCCGCGTTGTCCGGCATCAAGCCTTCGAGCAATCCGCGGTGATAAGCGGCCGGGACGATCGGATCGTTCTCGCCCCAATATGCAAAGACCGGAATCCGCAGGGCGGCGTAGTCACGGGTTGGATCGAACTCCCCGTTGACGCGCCACCAATCGAGATCGCCGAGATGCCTGGGTTGACTCACCAATGCGCCCCAGGGCTCGGCCGCCTTGCGGCTCGCGGCGTCGGCTAAGGCCTCCCAACCCCGTCCCGTGTGCGCCACCGAGAAATACAGGCGTGAATAGGCGACCGCATTCGCAACGTCGGCGTCAGAGCGCCCGGCCGCGCGCAAGCGATACACGAGCGATGACACTGCCTGTTCAGAGGGCGTTGTCGCCGGCGCCGCGCTGAGGATGAGGAAGCGGATGGCATGGTCTTGCGCTGCCGCTCGCACCGCGAGCCACACGCCGCGGCTAGCGGCGAATACACCAATCCGCCCCCGATCGACGAGCGGGCGCGCAGCCATGAGATGAACGGCGGCCCTGAGATCGGCCACATCCTGAACCATTGACGAGATCTCGCCGTCGACAATGTCAAGGCGGCGCGGGAAGACGAGGCAGTGCATACCCTGCCGCGCGTAGAAATCGCACCAGGAGCGCGTGCTCCAGTCGAGCCGCTCGCCGCGCGCGCTCGCACCCCCGGCGATGATGATGGCCCCCCGCGGACGGCGTAAATCGGCGGGCGTATAGAGTTCGCCGCGATAGCTGCCCCCTTCGATCGGAATGGTGATGAATTCATGGATGTACGGCGCCGGTGCGCCTGGGCGGAGGCTGATCTCGAACTCTCCTTGCCGGCCGGCGAGCCGATTGCCGCCGCGTTGAAGGGGGAAATCGCCGAGGCCGAATGGCAGCGTGGCGACGACAACGCCGTCCGCTCGCTCGCTCAGAGCGGCAGGCTCCTCCGCATAGACAAGATTCGGCAGGTCCAGCGCGCCGCTGACCGCCCCTCCGTCACGCGTGATTGTGAGCCGTATCGGCATTGCGGCGTCGCCGCGCCTGAGATCGCCCTCCCAAACTCCCGTCGGCGTTTGCGCCCAAGACGCGAGTGGCGCCGCGAAGATCAATGCCAGTGCGGCGAGTGACGTACGAAGCGACATAATGCGGGACTCTTTCGTGCTAAGATGCGAGCCCAAGACGGGCTATTCGAGCCGCTAATGTCGACTAATGATCGCTCCAGGTGCGCTAATGACTGACGTTCCCATGGATTCTGCTGCTGGCGCCGCTCCGGTCGCGCCGAAGGATCGCTATCGGAGGCTCGGCGACGTGATCGTGGACAGCGAGAGGCGTTGTGTGCTGCGCGACGGCCAAGCCACGAAGCTCGAACCGCGCGTGTTCGCCCTGCTGCTCTATTTCATCGAGAATCCGGGTCGCGAGATATCCCGTCGCGAGCTGGGCGAGCGGGTATGGAACGGCGTGCATGTTGTCGACGAGGCAATCCAGCGCGCGATCTCAGTGCTGCGCCAAGCGCTCGGCGACACGCCAAAGCAGGGGCTGCACATTCAAACCACCGCCAGCGGCGGCTACCGGCTGGTGTCGGAGGTCGCGCCGGTCACGGCGCTTACCCTCGATCTGCCGGCGAGCTGGCGCAGCCTCGCCATCGCCGCGGCTGTCGGCGTGCTGGCCGGCGTTACGCTGATGTCGGTCTTCCGCGCGGAGGAGGTGACGCCAACTCCATCAGCCGCACCGGTGGCTCGCACGCCAAGTGAAGCACCAACACCCGCGCCTTCGGTCGCCCCGCGCGCGCCTTAAGCCCGCTTCGTCTTCTTCGCGCGCTTGCGCTTCATCGCCACGACAGGCGCTTGCGCCTCGCCGTACATGGTCGGCCATGGCGCATCCTTGGACTCGATCGTCACCGCGTCGCCGAA
>DASPMA010000408.1:0-2106 GCA_035627335.1 Binatia bacterium | reverse complement strand
TGGAGATCATCTTCGATCCGCAGAAGATTTCTTTTCGCGATCTTCTGGAATTCTTCTTCCAGATTCACGATCCGACCACGGTGAACCGCCAGGGAAACGACATTGGCGCGAGCTACCGTTCAGCGATCTATTACACGAGCGATGAACAACGCCGCATCGCCGAAGATACGATTGCCGATGTCGACGCCTCGGGCTTATGGCCGGGAAAGGTTGTCACGAAGGTCGAGCCGGTGGGGCCGTTCTGGGATGCAGAGGCGGAGCATCAGGATTACTTGCAGCGCATTCCGGATGGCTACACATGCCACTTCGTGCGGCCCAACTGGAAACTGCCGCGTCGCAACGTGGCGTGAGGGCGCTTAGTTCTTGTCCTCAACAAGCCGGGCGCGCAGCCGGCCGAGTTCATAGAGGTCGTTGCGGCTGAAGCCGACGCGTGAACTAATCGCTGCGACGACCGTCTTGCCGAGTCGATGTTCGAGCGCATCTAGGCGTGCGAACTTTTCCCGGTCCGCATCATTGGCGGCGGCGCCTGCGCCTTCGTGCGTTGCTAGGATCAACTCCTCGGCGCGCAGCACCAGTTCCATCTTGAGTTCGACATACGCCATCACGTCTTCGGGGCTGACGCCCCTCAGCTCTCCGATCTGGCCGCGCAACGCGCCGCCGGTTTTGCTTTCGGCGAAGCGGCCGGCGCGGATATCGTCCAGAACCTGGCGATGTGCGGCCGCGTCCGCGGCAAGCCACCTGCGCGTGGCGCGTTCGCTGCGCGCGAGCGTAAGAAACAACGTCATCGGCGCAAGCAACAGCGTAAGCACCATCGCGATCAGCGGTTGGGCCGGAAAGTGGTTGAACACTGAATGTAGAGCCATCGCGACGAGGAGGCCCGGCACGAACAGGGCAGGCAGAAACTCGTAGTGGGTCGCCGCGCCTTCGGCCTGCTTCTCGGAAAATTCGTGCGAAATTACCGCGAAGAGGGCGGTCGCTGCGCCGTGCATGATGGCGGTGCCGAAGCCGCGCACGAGCCAGTCGGTGATGTTCGTCTGGTCCAGCGCCACCAGATACCAGAGGTTCTCCGCCATCGAGAAGCCGGCGCCGACCGCAAAGCCGGCTATGGCTGCGTCGAGCTTGAAGCCCAGGCGGTTGCGCGAAAAGAGAAAGATGATCGGCGCCGCTTTCATCGTCTCCTCGACGACCGGCGCCACGTAACGGCTGTACGAGGTGCGGCCGATTGGAAAGCCATCCATCACGCTCAAGTTCGCAAAATAGCTGAACAGCGCCAGCGCGACGCCGGTAATCGTGAGCAGCGCGATATCGCGCATGGGGATGAGATTGAAGACATCCAGGCGGTCGAACACCAGGAGTAGAATCATGACCGGCGCCATAGCAATCAGCGCCTTCAGCAGAAGGTCTGCAAGCATCACATGATCTTTAGTGAGACAAGCACCTCGCTGCCGTGGCGCTCGCCGTCCTCGAAGGCTTCAGCGTAGCCTAGCGACAGCACCATCGGCAATCGGTGGGCGATGGTGAAATTCCAATCGGTCTGGATGCCCACCGTCTGCAGCGAGCGCGCATCGCCGAAGGCCGGCTCGGCGTAAAGTTCGCCGGCGAAAAGCCCGGTGCGCATGGAGCTCAGATATATGGTAGGAACGCCGACCTCCTCGAAGCGGATCGGCGGCAGGTTGAGTTCGCCTACCGCGCGGACAAAAGATCGCGCCGCGATTTCGTTGATCTCGAATCCGGGGAAGCTGTCGTAATCGCGATAGCGCTTGACCGCACGGTCATCGACATAATTGTTGCCGAACGCGCCCATATAGAAGCTGGCGAGCGAACTCGTTTCATCGCCGCCCACAGTGCCGGCGGCGGTATAAAGCCAAATGGACGAGTTGGGCACGGGCAGCGGCACGCCAAAATCGAGCCCGGCGACGACGCTTGGGAAGGTGTCGCCATTGGCGTGATCGGCCGCTGCGGTGAGATCCCAGCGCCAGCCGCTTTCGTGATCCACGGCGCCGATCGACTGCGTCGTATTTGTGTAGCTGAGCCCGGCGCTGAAGGAAGCAAGTTCGTCGAATGCGGTCGAAACGTTCTGCGCGTCAGGCAGCGTGTCGAGGCCGC
>DASPMA010000407.1:0-3520 GCA_035627335.1 Binatia bacterium | reverse complement strand
GCGTCGTGACGCTGCGCCAATTGCTCTCGCACACGAGCGGCGTCCCCGATTACGAAGAAGCCGGCGGTTACGGAATCTACGAAACCGAGCCGACGCCCGCGCAGGTCTATGACATCGTCGATGATCGTCCGCTCGACTTTGAGCCCGGCACGCGCTGGTCCTACTCCAATACGGGCTATTTTCTGCTTAGCCTGGTCGTTCAGCGCGTCAGCGGCGAACGCTTCGGCGACTATTTGCGCAACCATCTCTTTGAACCGCTCGGCATGGAGCACAGCTTCATGGGCGGCTACGCGCCGGCGGACGCCCGGCCTGCGCAAGGGTGTAAACCCGGCGAGGGCCAAGGCGCGGCGCGCATTCCGGTGCGGCCCATCCATGAGTCGAGCACGTTCGGCGCGGGCGGGATTTCATCGACGCTGCAGGATTGGGCAAAATGGGATGAAGCGTTACAGTCCGGCCGCCTGCTCTCGCAGCGCGCGATGGAAGTGCTCTTCACACCGCAGATTCTGCCGAACGGCGAAAACACCGGTTACGCATTCGGCATGGGCATAGATGAATTTCGCGGCCAGCAGCGGCGCAGCCATAATGGCCAGACCCAAGGTTTCGTCGCCGACTACGCCCACTATCCCGCTCGGGATGTCTCAACCATCGTGTTCGGCAATACCTATGGCGGCGGTCTCAGCGGCGTCTCGCGCGCGCTCGCGCTCCGTGTCATGCCGGAACTGAGCTATGACAGCATAGCGACGCCCACCGACCCCGATCCGGCGCGAACGGAACGCACGCGCCGCGCGCTTCAGCAAATGATCCTGGGCGAAACGCCGGCCGATCTGCTGAGCCCGCAGACGCTGCCCGTGGCGACCGAAGCGCGCTTCGCGGAAATACGCGCGGCGCTGCGGCCCTATGCGGAGCGTGCGAACGAGCTTGTTTACATCCGATCCGATCCGCCTGACGGCGATGTGGAGCGTCACACCTATCGCATCATGCTCGATGGCGAGACGCAGTATCTGAGCTTCGTCTGGCGCCAGGGCCTTTTGATCGGTCTGCGGCGCGAGGATGAATAGGACCGGCCGGAACTGGTTTGATTCCGCACGGTTGACCCTTCCGGGGTCACGTTAAGGAGAAACCAGATGGCTGAAGACAACGGCGGCAGCGGGAATGCGTTTCTTGGCGTGATCGTCGGCGCTCTGTTGATAGCCGTCGTCGCGTTGGGCTTTTTCGTCATGAATGGCGGCATGGGCAGCCAATCCGCCGACATCAGCATCGAAGCGCCGGAAGTTCCCAGCCCAGGCTAAGTGGGATTCAGAGTTCCTCGATCGCCACTTTGCCGCCCTTCAGCTTGAGCGCGATCTTGCCGTGCTTCAGCGCCAAGGCGCGCTCGCCGAAAACTTTGCGCCGCCAGCCACGCATGGCGGGAACGTCAGCCTCGTCACTGGCGGCGATGGCTTCCACATCCGCCGCGGACGCAATGAGGCGCGGCGCCACGTCGTGCGCGTCCGCTTCATAGCGCAGCAAGACTTTCAACAGCTCAACCGTGGGCCCCAGGCCCGGCGGCACCGGCGGCGGGCGTTCGTACTTGAAGTGCGGACGGTTGGGATCGCTGAAAGCGCGGTCGAGCGCCTGCACGAGATCTTGCGCCGCGCGCGAATTGCCGAAACCGCGCGGCACCGCGCGCATGCGGTCGAAGTCCGCTGCCGTTTTCGGCCGGTGCTCCGCGATTTCGTAAAGCGCCTCGTCCTTGACGATGCGCCCGCGCGGCACGTCGCGCTGCTGCGCTTGCCGTTCGCGCCACGCGGATGCGACTTGCAGCGCCAGCACGTAGTCGGCGGTCGTCTTGCGCAGCTTGAGGCGGCGCCAGGATTTCTCCGGCGTCGTGTCGTACACCTCCGGATCGAGCAGCGCAGCGTGCTCTTCGTCGAGCCACGACAGACGGTCGCGCTGCTCGAGGCTCTGCTTCAGCCGCGGATAAAGATCGCGCAGATGCGTGACGTCGGCGAGCGCGTAAGCGAGCTGCGATTCCGAGAGTGGGCGCCGGCTCCAGTCGGTGAAGCGCGAGGACTTGTCCAAGCGCCGCTTCAGCACCTGCTGCACCAGTGCATCGTAGGCGACCGTGTCGCCATAGCCCGCCGCCATCGCCGCGATCTGGGTATCGAATACCGGATGCGGCAGCGCGGCGCCCAGTTTCTGAAAAATTTCCAAGTCCTGCCGCGCAGCGTGAAAAACCTTCAGCACCGCTGCGTTGGCCATCAAATCGAGGAAGGGTTTCAGGTCGACGTTCGCCAGCGGATCGATCACCGCTTCGACGCCCGGCGCCGCCGCCTGGATCAGGCAGAGCTTGGGCCAATACGTCGTCTCACGCATGAACTCGGTGTCGACGGCGACGAAGTCCTTCGCGGCAAGTTCCTGGCACAACTCGGCCAGCTCCGCCGTCTTGGTTATGAGACGCATGGGCGCTGGTTGGGGCGGCGCGGCGCTGGGGTCAAGGGCAGAGCGCCGCGCGTGCTTTGAAAGGGCCCTATTGCGCCGAAAAACCCTCGGCTAACGCGCCCTCGGCTATGCGCCGGCGCAGGTAGGCGTCGTCATGCGCCGGCAGGATGACCAAGTCCGGCTCGGCCTCGGCCATGTCGTGCAGTGCGCGGATCTGGCGCAAGACCGCGGGGCGGTCAGGGTCGATTTCGGGGATCATCCAGGTGATGAAACGCGGCCGGCCGCGCAGGTTTTCGATGTTCGACATCACCCAGACGATGTCGCCGACCAGGAGATACTCACGCGAAGCCGTGCGCACGAAGATGGCGATCGTGCCCGGCGTGTGGCCGGGCGCGGCGTGCGCAACCACGCCGGGGGCTATCCGCTGCGGGGTGGTGAAATCGGCCGCCGGCGCGCTGGCGATGGCCGGGGCAAGCGCGCCGCCGCGCGCATGCGGCGGCAGCCCGTCAAGTTGAGGGCGTGTGAGCCGCAGATGCGGTGCGATGCTTGCCGGCGACGGGTGACGTGCAATGGACATCACGTGGTCGATGTGTTCGTGCGTGACCAGCACGTGCGCAGCTTGCGAGGTTGCGTCGAGCAAACGCTGATAGCACTCGGCGCAGAAACGGCCCGCGCCGTCGGTCATTTCGACGACTGTGTCGGCATCGACTGCGCCGTCGATCACGACGTTGCCGCTTGGGCCAACGACCTGGAACGCGGTGTAGGTCATCATGCGCTCGCCGCCGAAAGCGCCTGCTTCGGTGGCGAATGACGGCGCTGGATCCGAGCCGACAAACTCGACGCGCACTTCAGTGGGCAGAGTTTCCGGTGCGTCGCTAACGAGAAGCTGGCGGTAAGCAGCGAGATCGAACTCCTCGTCCGCCTGCGCCGGCGCTGCTGCATCAAGCAAGGCGTACCAGGCGAGGCCGCCCAACGCCGCGAGCACCACCAACAGGCCGATCAGCCACTTCATCGCGTTGCTCCCCACCGCCCAGGAGGACACGAGTGGCCGTGGAGCGCAAGGTTTCTCGGAGCGCCGCCCTCTCGCCGGCGGTCCAAG
>DASPMA010000406.1:0-3058 GCA_035627335.1 Binatia bacterium | reverse complement strand
TCTCCTTCTGCCGCGACGCGCATTATCCACATCAGCGACGTACACGTAGGGGACGCCGACGAGGCGACTCTGAAACGCGCAACACAAGCCATCGCAGAATTGCAGCCGCAGCTCGTCGTCCTTTCTGGCGACGTGACGCAGTCCGGACGGCGCCGCGAGTTTGCCGAGGCGGCAAAATTTCTCGCGACCATGGCAGCGCCGATCGTGGCGGCGCCCGGCAATCACGACGCGCCGGTGTTCGATCCGTTTGCCCGCATCGCGCGCCCCTACCATCGCTTCCGCGCCCTCCCCGTCGTGGACCGCTGGCAGGGCGCGGACCAGGTCGTTGGCGTTGCCGCGATCTCGACGGCGCGCGCGATACAAGCCCGTCTCGACTGGTCGCAGGGCGTCTATCGCCTCACCGCTCTGCGCGCGGCGCTAACGTCCATCGAGCCGTGCGCGTGGCGCATTGTCGTCGCGCATCACCCGCCGGTGACGCATGAGGGCGCCTGGGTGCGCAGCGATGCGCGGCGCGGGCGCGAAGCGCTGGATATCCTCAAGGATTACGAGCGCACGCTGCTGCTGTGCGGTCATGCGCATGGCTTCAAGTCCGTCGGACTGGGCCCGCCGTCGAGCGCCTTTTTCGTCGCGCCGAGTTTGGCGTCGGGGCGCCCGCGCGACGGCGGACATGGGTTCGTGGTCTACGATTTCACGCCGGCGCGCGTGGAGATTTCGCTGCGGCTGAAATTCGGCGACGATTTCGTAGAAAAACAGCGCCTGGAGCTTACTGCCCAGCCGCAGGCTCACGCGTCGCCAGCTTAGCGGCCGGGACCGCGCGCTGCGCCAGCACCAGCGCAACCCCCCCAAGCGTCGCCGCCGACGCCAGCACCAGCCGCAGCGTGATCGGCTCCGACAACAGAATCGCCGCGCCGATCGCCGCGATCACCGGCACGGAGAGCTGTACCGTTGCAGCGCGTCCCGCCGTCAGGCCGCGCAGCGCCGCGTACCAGATCACGTAACCGCACCCCGAAGCGATCGCCCCGGAGACGATGGCGTAGGCGATGCCGATCGGCGAGAGGTCGATTTGCGAGAGGCTGAACAAGCTGACGATCACGACGAGCGGCGCGCAGTAAATGAAATTCATCGTCGTCGCCGCCAGCGGGTCGGGCGCCCCGCGGCCGAGCAAGGAGTAGAATCCCCAAGCGATGCCCGCGACGGCCATCAAGGCAGCGCCAAGCGGATCGGGTGCGCTAAGCCCCGGGCTCACCAGATACACCAAGCCCGCGACTGCAACGGCGAGGCCCGACCAAGAAAGCACCGGAAAGCGTTCTCCCGCGCTCAGCGCAGCCGCGAACATGGTCAGCTGCACCGCGCCGAACAGGATGAGCGCGCCATTGGCGGCGCCGAGCGAAATGTAGGCGAACGAAAAGAAGACCATGTACGCGAACAGCGCCAGCGCCGAGCGCCAGTTCGCATTGCTGCGCGAGGGCAGCCGCTTCTGCGCAAACGAAATCAGCACGAGCGTGATGACGCCGGAGACGACGCGGATCGTCGTGAAGCTCGCCGCATCGATCTCGTGCGCTCCCAGCGCCAACCGGCACAGCAGCGAATTGGCCGCGAACGCGACCATGGCGACCGCCGTCAGCAGAATCGTGCGTGCGCTCAAGCCGGCTCGGCCTTTTCCAGGCTCGGCCCGCGCGAGCGCCGCCATGCGCCTGGAGGCAGGCCGACCTGCTTCTTGAAGGCGCGGTTGAAGGCGGCCTCGGACTCATAACCTACAGCAGCAGCAGCCTGCGCAATGCTAATGCTGGGCTGTTCCAGCAAGCGCGCCGCGCGCTGCAGGCGCCAATTCGCCAGATACTGCATCGGCGGCACGCCCATGATTTCCACGAAACGCTCGGCAAACGCTGACCGCGACATGCCTGCTTCGCGCGCCAGCATTTCCAGGGTCCAGCTTTCTTCGGGCTTCGCGTGCATGTGGCGCAGCGCCGTGCTGATGTGGCGGTCGCGCAGACCGGACAGCCAGCCCGTCGACTCTGCCGGCAGTTCGTCGATGTACTGGCGCACTGCCTGCAGGAACATGAGTTCGCTGAGCTTGGAAAGGATCGTCTCCCCGCCCGCGCGCGGCTGTTCGTGTTCGGCAAGCGCGATGCGGATGAGATCGTTCGTCATCACGCCGCCGGTGCTCGAAGCACGGACATGCAGCATGCGCGGCAATGCATCGAGGATCGGATTGAACGGGCGCGCATCGCAGCCGAGATAGCCGCACACGAAACGCGCGGGCTCTCCCGTGCCGCCGAATTCGCGAATCACGAACGGCAGCGGCTTATCGAGCGGGCGATAGTAGAGCTCCATGTTCGGCTCGGCGCGCAAGCCAAGCTCCGGGCCCATGTAATGCCCTTCCCCATCCGGAAAGATGACCGCATCGCCGGCTTCCATGCGGATGGGCGGTTCGCTTTGGTCGTCGAGCTGCGCCCAGCACCAGCCATCGAGCATGATGTGAAAGGCGATCACATGCTCGAACTCGGGCATCACGTTGTTGCAGATGCGGGGGGTCGCCGGCGTCGCCGCCACCCAGGGCGCACGGGCGCGGACGTCGAAATAGACCGCCCCGGTCAGGCGAACCGCGCGCAGAACGTCTGAAAGAACGTCCAAATCTCACCCCCGGAAAAACCCTGGACTGGACGCCCGGGCAAATCTTCCAGAACCCCGGTCATATAGCAGCGGACCGGTCCGATCTATGTTTCCGGTCACGGGAGCGCATTCAAGATGGAGAATTGCGCAAATGTTCGACACCACCACGTTGGCCCAGAATTTTCGCGGCGACCTGATCAAGCCGGGGGACGCCGCCTATGACGAGGCGCGCGCCCTCTATAACGGCATGATCGACAAGCGCCCGGCCCTGATCGCGCGCGTCGCAGATGTCGCCGATGTGATCGCAGCGGTGAAATTTGGCCGCGAGCAGAACGCGCTGATCGCCATTCGTGGCGGGGGGCACAATGGACCGGGCTTTGCATCGTGTAATGACGGCTTGGTCATTGACCTATCGCGCCTCAAGTGCGTGCGCGTCGATCCCAAA
>DASPMA010000405.1:0-3452 GCA_035627335.1 Binatia bacterium | reverse complement strand
GGTTCGGCAAGCCGGTGCTGGTCTCTTCGATTCGCACTGCAACGGGCCTGGGCAATCTGTTCGTGGCGCCCGGCAGCGAGTGGTTCTGTGAGACCATGCGATTGCCGCGCGCGCCGAAGGGCGCCGGCGATCTGCTCTCGGCGCTGTTCGTAGCGCGGCGCGTGCGCGGCGATGCGCTGACGCTGGCGCTCGAAGGCGCCACAGGGGCTGTGTACGACGTGATCGTGCGCTCGATCGCGGCGGACAGCGATGATCTGTTGCTGCCGGAAGCGCAGGACGTGCTGGCCGATCCGGTGACGTGGCCGCGCGCGCGGCATTTGGAGCTGGCGTGATGGCGGAAGGCTATGTGGCGCCGGGCTTCGAGCGCGTGCGCGAGGTGTTTGACGCTGGGTTGGCGGATGAACTCGGCGCCGGGTTCGCGGCAATCCGCGACGGCGAAGTGGTTGTCGACGTTTGGGGCGGCTGGGCCAACCGGGAGCAGACGCGGCCTTGGGTGAAGGACACGATCGTTCCGGTGTATTCCACGACCAAGGGCGTCGCCGCGCTCATCGTGGCGATGGTTCAGGATCACAGGTTGCTCGACTACGAAGCGGCGACGGCGTCGCTGTGGCCGGCGTTCGGCGCGCAGGGGAAGGATCGCGTGACCATCGCACAGACGCTGGCGCACATGGCTGGCGTGCCGGGATTTCTGGAGCCGATCGATCCGGATTTGTGGCTCGATCCGCCGGCGTGCGCGGAGGCGATTGCAGCGCTGGCGCCGTTATGGGCGCCGGGAAGCGCAAGCGGCTATCACCCGATGACCTGGGGCTACATTGCGGGCGAGATCGTGCGGCGCGCGGCGCAGCGCTCGCTGGGGACGATTCTGCGCGAAGATATCTGCAAGCCGCTGGGCATCGATTTTCAGATCGGCACGCCCGAGAGCGAGCATGCACGCTGTGCCGAAATGAAAAAGCCGACGCGCGGCGGCGAGTTCGGCGAGATCACGCCGCCGCGGAAGGCGGCGTTCTTCACGAAATGGGCGGCGCCGGTGAGGGGCTCCACAATCTGGCGCAAGATCGAGATTCCGGCGGCGAATGGACATGGCACGGCGCTCGGCGTGGCGCGGCTCTATGAGGCGTATGCGACAAGCGGACTGATCGGCGGCGTGCGCGTGCTTTCGCAAGAAGGGTTCGATCTGCTGACGCGGCGGCGCTGGAAGGGCGACGATCTGGTGCTGCCGTTCAATGTCGATTGGCGCACGGGCGTGATCGGCAATTCGAACAAGTATTATGGGCCGAATGTCGAAGCGTTCGGGCATTCCGGAAATGGCGGGTCGGCGGGCTTTGGCGATCCGGTGGCGGGCGTTTCGGCCGGCTATGTGATGAACAAGCAATCGCATCACATCATGGCCGACCCGCGCTCGCTGAGGCTGATCGACGCGCTTTATTCATGCCTCTAAGGCGCGCGTTCGAGATTTGCGCGCTGCTGATCGCAGCGGCGATCCTGGCAACGCTGTTGATGCTGCTCTCGCGGGCGGATGGATTGGTGATCGGCGGTCAGCCGGTGTTCGGCGATTTCATCGGTTTCTGGAGCGCGGGGCGCGCGGCGCTCGATGGGCATGCGGCCGACGTGCACGATCGGGCGCTGATCTTCTCTTATCATCAGCTTGCCGCCCCGGGCGTTGAGTTCATGGCGTGGTGGAATGCGCCGCCGACCTTTCTGCTGGTGATGACGCCGCTGGCGCTGCTGCCCTTCCCTGTGGCGGCGATGGTGTTTCTGGTGGCGAGCGCGGCAGTATATTTCATCGCGGCGCGCAAGCTGTTGCCTGGCGCGCGTGCGCTCATCTTCGCGGCGACGTTGCCGGCGGCGGTGTTCCAGCTCGGCACAGTGCAAACGGGGCTGCTGATCGCCGGCGTTTCAGGTTTAGCGCTGTATTGGCTCGATCGGCGACCGTTGGCGGCGGGCGCGCTGGTGGGCGCCCTGGCGATCAAGCCGCATTTGGCGCTGCTGTGGCCGGTGTTTCTCGCGCTGTCGGGACGTTGGCGGGCGTTTGCGGCGGCGGCGATCGGGACGGTGGCCTTCATCGGCTTGGCCGCGTTGGTGTTCGGGCCGGAGCCGTTCGTGCGGTTCTTTGAAAACCTGCGCGTATCACAGAGCGTCGTCAGCGAGCAGCTCATTACGACGCCTGCTTATGCGAGCCTTTATGGCAATCTGCTCGGCGCAGGTCTGCCGAACGCAGTGGCGCTGGCCGCTCAAATTTTCTCGGCGGCGACGGCGCTGGCAATTGCCGCTTGGATTTTTCTTAAGCCAACCGAAGCGAGCGGGAGCGGCGCGGCGCTGTGTGCGGCGACGTTGCTGATTTCGCCGTATCTCTTTTTCTACGACTTCACGCTGCTTGCAGCCGGCGCCGCGTTGCTGGGCGCGCCGCGAGATCGGTTTGAGTTGGCGGCGATCGTCGCGGCGTGGAGCGCCGGACTTTCGTTGACGATTGCATACCTCTTGCCCGTGCCGCTCTGCCCGCTGGCGGCATGGCTTATTCTGCTGGCGGCGGCACGGCGCGTGCGCGCGAGAGCGTATCCCACGCAAAGAACACCAGACCAGCCCAGATCAGCGCAAAGCTGACGCCGCGCAGCACGGTGAACGGTTCGCCGAACAGAATGCCGGTGGCGAACTGCAGCGTCGGCGCGAGGAATTGCAGCAGGCCGAGCGTGACGAAGGTGACGCGGCGCGCGCCGAACGCGAACGCCATCAGCGGAATTGCGGTCAACGGGCCCGCGAGCGCGAGCAGCGACGCTTCGCTCCAGCCGAAGGTAAAGGCGAGCGGCGCTTGCTGACCAGCCCACCAGAGGAGGCCCGCGGCGAGCGGCGCGAGCGCCAGTGTTTCGATCAACATGCCGACGGCGGCTGGCACAGGCGCGCGCTTGCGAATGACGGCGTAGGCGGACCACGTCGCGCAGAGCGCCAGCGCCATCCACGGCGGCGCGCCGAGCGCGAGGCCCTGAACGACGACGCCGACAAGGGCGAGAGCAAGGGCGATAATTTGCGCGATTGTGATACGCTCTTTGAAGAAGAGCACGCCAACGGCGACGGCGACGAGCGGCGCCAAAAAGTACGCCAGCGCGGATTCGATCACGCGCTCGCTGAGCACCAGATAAACGTAGATGCCCCAATTCACGAAGATGAAGGCCGAGGACGCCGTGAGCGTCAGCAGCATTTTAGGCGTCAGCGCGGAGCGAAAATCGCGGAAAGCGTGCGCCCCGCCGCCGCTCATGAAATAAATGGCGATGGCGGCCGCGGGGATGCTCCAAAGTATGCGCTGGCCGAGCACTTCGGCGGCTCCCGCGAACGCGACGAGCTTCAGGTAAAGCGGCAGAAAGCCCCAAATGACGTACGCCGTCGCCGCGGCGATGAAGCCGGCGCGCTTTTCCGCGTCTTGCGGCGACAAAGGGAGAGCGGCGTCCGTCATGCGCTTG
>DASPMA010000404.1:0-11846 GCA_035627335.1 Binatia bacterium | reverse complement strand
GAATACATGCGCAATAGCATCTCTGTCCAATCCTGGCTCTCGGTGCCGCCGGCGCCGGAGTTGAACTCGATGTACGCATCGTTGCTGTCAGCTTCGCCGGAAAGCAGCGCTTCGAGTTCGGCTTGTGCGGCGCGCGCTTGCGCTTGCTTCAGCGTTTCGTGCGCTTCGTCGACGAGGCTCTCGTCGCCTTCGGCCTCGGCCATTTCGGCGAGTTCGAGACTGTCGCGCAGATCGCGCTCAAGCGAGGTGATCGCGGTCATGGCCGCTTCGAGCTTGTTGCGCTCGCGCATGAGCTTTTGCGCTTTTTCGGGGTCGTTCCAGAAATCTGCGCGCTCGGAGAGCGCGGTCAGCTCATCAAACCGAACTTGGGCGCGATCCCAGTCAAAGACGCCTCCGCAACAAAGCGACGGCGGATTCAATCTGTTCGGCGAGAGCGGCGATGTCGGCGCGCATTTTTTCTCGGTCAGTTGTGAGTAGGGAGTAGTCAATAGGTTGAATAAGGATGGTCGGCGCGAAACTCAATGCCGTCCCCACTCCCTACTGACTACTACTCACGACTGACTCAATACAGTCCGCCCAAGTCCTCAGGCTGCTGCTCTTGCTGCTGCTGGGGACGCTGCTGTCCGTCCGTTTCGAACGCTTCCGCAAGCCCGGAGAGCACGCGCGGATCGATCGGATCGGTGCCGCCGAAGACGAACGGCGAGGTCGCCACATCGCGCGTCGGCTCGGTGTCGGGCCGGTACGCTTCGAGGATCGTCTGCGTAGACTCAGCCGTGGGCAAGAGCCCGCTCGTGTAATCGACGCGCACGAGGCGCACGCCCGCGGGAATGCGGAACGGCGTCGCCGGCGTGTCGCGCAGCGCTTCGCGCATGAAGTCGCGGAAGATGGGCGCGGAGATGCGCCCGCCCGTTTCACCCTCGCCCATGTCGCGCGGCTGGTCGAAGCCGGCCCACACGCCGACGACGAGGTCCGGCGAGAAGCCGATGAACCAGGCGTCCTTGTAGTCGTTGGTGGTGCCCGTCTTGCCGCCAAGCGGATAGCCGAGTTCGCCGACGACAGTCGCGGTGCCGCGCTGCACCACGCCTTCGGCCATCGACACGATCTGATAAGCGGTGACCGGATCGATCACTTGCTCGCGCGCATCGGGCAGACGCGGCGGACGTTGGCGGCGCCAATCGGCCGAGCATTCCGCGCATTCGCGCTGGTCGCGGCGGAAGACGGTCGCGCCAGTGCGATCCTGGATGCGGTCGATGATAATTGGCTGAATGCGCCGGCCGCCATTGACGAACATGCCGTACGCCGTGGTCATGCGCATGAGCGTGGTTTCGCCCGCGCCGAGCGCAAGCGCGAATACGGCTTGCGTGTCGTCGCCATAGACGCCGAGGCGCTGGCCGTACTGCAGGATGCGCTCGGCGCCCATCTCGTACGCAATACGCGCCGTCATCGCATTCCGCGAAAGCTCCAGGCCGCGCCGCAAAGTGGTGGGGCCGTAATATTGCTGACTATAGTTTTCCGGCGACCAATTGGTGCCGTCGCCCGCTTCGATCGCGAGCGGACCGTCATCGATCAGCGTCGATGGCGTGATCCGTCCCAGCGGAGCCTCGGCCCAGTCCAGCGCCGCCGCATAGACGATCGGCTTGAAAGCCGAACCTGGCTGGCGCTCGGCCTGCGTTGCGCGGTTAAGCCCGTCCGCGTCTTCGAACGAATAGCCGCCGACCATAGCGAGCACGCGGCCCGTATGCGGATCCATGGCGACAAGCGCGCCTTGGATCTGCGGAATCTGCTTCAGCGTATAACGACCGTTCTGGCCGCGGGTGACGTAGATGATGGCGCCCGCGGAGAGCGCGCGATCGCGGTTGCGGCGTGCGCCTTGAGCGGCCCACTGCGCATCGTCGTTCGTCAGGCGCCCGGTTGCGCCGTTCTCGTCACGCACGGTGATCGCGCCGTTGCCCGTGCCGGTGACCATGGCGCGAATCCAGTTCGACAGCGTCGGCGGACGCTGCGCTTCGCTGAGCTGAGCGGCGACATCGCCCGAGGCGTCGCCGCGCCCGATTGGGCCGCGCCATTCGTGGCGGCGGTCGTAGGCTTCGAGGCCCGCGCGCAGCGAGCGCGCAGCGGCCAACTGCAGCCGCGTGTCGATGGTGGAGCGGATGGAGAGGCCGCCATTGTAGAGGGCGTCTTCGCCATATTGCGCCTGAATCTGGCGGCGAATTTCCTCAACGAAGTGCGAGGCCGCTACGAACTGATCGCCCGCGAGACGGTTCGTGACTTCAAGTTCGGCAGCGCGCGCCTCTTCAGCCTGTTCGGCCGTGATGTAGCCGCGTTCCAGCATGCGTCCGATCGCATAATTGCGGCGGTCGACGGCGCGGTCATGGTGACGCGGCAGCTGATAATTGCCGGGCCCTTTCGGCAGGATCGCAAGATACGCCGCTTCGGAAACCGTGAGTTCGCTCAGCGGCTTGTTGAAATAGTTGAGCGCGGCTGCGGCGACCCCGTAGGCGCGGTTTCCGAGATAGATCTCGTTCAGATAAAGTTCGAGGATGCGGTCCTTATCGAGCACACGCTCGATGCGCTGCGCGACAAGGCCTTCGCGCACCTTGGTGTAGACGGCGCAAAAGAGACCGCTGAGACCGCCTTCGCATTCCGCGGCGCGGCCAGTAAGCATGTTGCCCGCCACCTGCTGCGTAATGGTCGAGGCGCCCTGCGGACGCTGGCCGGTGAGCACGCGGCCGACATTGGAGACCATGGCGCGGGCGATGCCGGCATAGTCGAGGCCCGAGTGTTCGAAGAAGCGCGCGTCTTCCACGGCGACGAACGCGTTCTTCACGTGGTCTGGAATCTGCTCGATCGGCACATAAACACGCTGTTCGCGCGCGAACTCGGCGACGAGCGCGCCATCGCCGGCGTGAACGCGGCTCGTGACCGGCGGCTCGTAATTCTGCAGGTCGGTGAGGCTCGGCAGGCCGATGTTCGCCGCGACGATGAGCGCCACGACGGACAGGAAGCCGACGCCCATCAGTGCGCCGATGCCAATCAGAATCGTGCGCCACATCGGCTTGCGCTCCGGATCGCGATAATCGTGATCGTCATAATCGTCGCGTTCGTCGCGATCGCGCCAGGATTGGCGTTCGTAGGGATCGTCCCGCAGCATTGAGCCCTGCTTCTGCAATGAAAGCCCGCCCGCCTCGCTTTCCAATGGGGCGCGAGTAAGGCCGCGGCAGCGATGGGAACCTAGCCCAAGATTCGACCCTATTTTAGGCGCGCGCGGCGTAAAGCTGGGGGGTAGCAAAATATGCGTCGACGGCGCCCGCCATAGCTTCCGCCATGTGCTCACGCGCGCGCGGGTCGGCCAGGCGGCGCTCGTCGGCCACATTGCTCAAAAACCCGGTTTCGACCAGCACCGCCGGCACGTCCGGCGCCAGCAGCACGAAGAATCCGGCGTTGCGATGCGTGTTGCGGAGGAGCGGCGCGACCTGGCCCAGGCGCGGAATTACGGTTTGAGCAAACTGGGCCGAGCGGTTGGTCGTTTCTCGCTGTGCGAGATCGACGAGGATGTCCCCGACGACGCCGTCGCGCCGGGCCTCGCCCAGATCGATATCCCAGTTCTGCGCCGCCATCATGTTCTGAGCCCGCGCGGCGCCGTTTTCCGAAAGCGTGTAGACCGACGCGCCAGCCGCTTCCCGGTTGGTGTGCGAATCCGCGTGCACTGAGATGAACAGATCGGCGTGCTGGTCGCGCGCGAAGCGCACACGCTCGTCCAACTCCACGAAACGGTCCGCGTCACGCGTCAGCGCCACGCGGTAATTGCCGCGGTGTTCCAACGCCTGGCGCAGCTTGAGGGCCGCATCCAGCACGACGTCCTTCTCGCGCACGCCGGTCACGCCGACTGCGCCCGGATCGCGCCCGCCGTGGCCCGCGTCGATGACGATGGTGCGACGCGGCGCACCGCGGCCGGGCCTCTCTTGTGGCGCCGGCGCGGCGACGAACGGGGCGTTCGGCGCAAGGTCAAAACTCAGCTCAGGCGCACGCCGTGTGCCGCGCGTCTCGCGCACGACGCTGGCTGGCGCTTCGAGGTCCAGGACCACGCGCGCGTAATCGGGGTGCTGAGCAAGACGGCACCGGCGCACGACGCCGCCGCCCGCCAGCTCACGCACCCTGCCGGCGAGCTGCGCGTTGGGCAAATCAATCACGAAGCGATCCGGCTCGCGCAGGAAGAAGGTCCGTGGCGTGGCCGGCGCGTCGAGCGCGAGCGTCACCCGCGCCGAAACCCCGGACGGCTCAACCAGGACCGCACGCACCGCCACTGGCGCGTCCGCCCAAGCGCGGCCGCTCGCCATTGCGCCCATGGCCCCGGCGCCAGCGAAAAGGAGAGTTCGGCGGTCGATCTTCATAAACGCCGGGAAACTACTCGCCCGCGCTTGCTATCGAGTTGAAAATGAAGGTGAACGCGCGGGTAACTGCAGTTTGCTTAAAGGTGAACGCGCCAGCTGTCGCAGACACTTTGAGCCAGGGCGCCGCAGCGTTATCAAGTTGTTCACATGCGGGGTTTGTGCGCGGCATTTGCGGGACTGGCGACGGCGCTGTTCGCCGCGCCGGCGGCTGCGCAGGATCCGCTGACATCCGCCGCCGCCGCCTCCGAACTTCGCGAGATGTGCCGGGAGGACGCCGGCCGGCTCTGGAACATCGACCTCTGCGGGCCGCTCATGGTGGTCGATCCCTCAACCCGCCGGGTCTGGACGAGCGATCCGGATGCGGCTGGCCTGTTGCAACAAGCCGGGGCCGGCTGGGTCGGGGGGCTGCCCGCCGGCGTCACCGTCGCCAACACCACGACTGAATGGGCCGGGGTGCGCTGGATCCAAGTGCTCGCCCCGCTGCCGGCGGAGGAGGCGAACCGCCGCGTTCTGCTGGCGCACGAGGCTTGGCACCGGGCCCAAGCGCAGCTCGGACTCCCGGCGCAAGCCTCAGATTGCGCGCATCTCGAAGAGGAACGCGCCCGCGTGCTCATGCGCCTGGAATTCAGAGCGCTCGCCACGGCCATGCGCTCCAGCGGGCGCGCGCGCCGGCAAGCCGCACAGGAAGCCCTGCTCTTCCGCGCGGTGCGCATGAGCGAATTCAGGGCCGCCGCCGCACAGGAAGACGCACTGGACCGCAATGAGGGCCTCGCCGCCTATACCGGCGTTCGTCTCGGCGTCACGGACAACCGCGACCTCTACGCAGCGCGTACGCTGGACCGCTACGACCGCAACCAGGCGCTGGCGCGCAGTTACGCCTACGCCAGCGGGCCCGCCTATGGGCTCCTGCTCGATGATTTCCGGCCAAACTGGCGGCGCGAGCTCGCCGGCGTTGCGCCCGCGCGGCTCCTGGCCGAGACTCTGGGGGTGGGCGGCTGGCGCGAGGCCGACATCCGCCGCGCCGGCGCGCGCTATGGCATGACGCAGATCGCCGCCGAGGAGCGGACCCGCGCCGAAGCGCACCGGGCGCGGGTCGCCGAGTTGCGTCTGCGGTTCGACCGCGGGCCGCGCCTCGAACTTCCTCTGACCAACATGCAAATGGAATTCGACCCCAACGCGGTCACGCCGCTGGAGCACCTGGGCAATTACTACGCGACCCTGACCCTCCGCGACGCGTGGGGCGAATTGCGCGCCACGGAGGGGGCCATGATTTCCACCGACTACCGGCGCGTGGTCGTTTCATCCCCGGGGCGGGGGGCCATGTCCGGGCCCGGCTGGCAGCTCCATCTGGCGCCTGGCTACCAGCTGATCGGGCCTGACCGGGCAGGGATTTTCCGCCCAGTGCAGATTCCCGCCGACGCTCCGGCCGACGCCCCGGCGCGCTGAGCGGCGGCGCTTCCTTTCCCGCGGCAAATCATGCATGGTGCCCGCCATCGCCGCGTGCGCCGTCAGGGAAATCTCCCAAGAGCGCCCGGCGCGCTCCCGCCACGCGGATCGGCGAACCAGGCCCTGCGGCGCGCTGCCTATTGCGCCCGCGTTCGGACCCGAAGGCTCATCCGTTGCCGGAGCGTAAGCGCCGTCCGTTCAGGCGGCGTCAACTGGAGCAAACTATATGATCCGCAGAGCGATCGAGACCGGCGCCGGAGGCCTCCAAGGCCAGGCCCGCGATCGCGCAGGATCATCCCTCATGACTTTGCGTCGCCTCGCCGCCCCTGCCCCGGCACATCCCGGAAGCCCGGGGGCTTGTGCGCGCGACGCGCACGGAGCCCGTCTTAATGGCCAAGAAAATGTTGATCGACGCCGCCCACCCGGAAGAGACCCGGGTTGCGGTGCTCGACGGAAGCCGCGTTGAAGATTTCGATTTCGAGGTAGCCAGCAGAAAACAACTCAGAGGCAATATCTATCTCGCCAAGGTGACGCGCGTTGAGCCGTCGCTGCAGGCGGCCTTTGTTGAGTATGGCGGCAACCGCCACGGTTTCCTCGCCTTCTCGGAAATCCACCCCGACTATTACGCGATCCCGCACGCCGATCAGGAATCGATCAAGGCAGAACTCGCCGAGGCTGAAGCGGAAGCCGAGAAGGAGGAGGAAGACGACGAGGCGCTCGACGAGCGTCGCCGCCGCATCCTCACGCGCCGCTACAAAATCCAGGAAGTCATCCGCCGCCGCCAGATCATGCTGGTGCAGGTGGTAAAGGAAGAGCGCGGCAACAAAGGCGCGGCGCTGACGACGTACCTCTCGCTCGCCGGCCGCTATTGCGTGTTGATGCCGAATACGGGCCGCGGCGGTGGCATTTCGCGCAAGATCACGCAGGCGACCGACCGCAAGCGGCTGAAGAAGATCGCGCTCGATCTTGATGTGCCGCAGGGCCAGGGCCTGATCATCCGCACCGCGGGCGCCAAGCGCACCAAGACGGAAATCAAGCGCGACTACGAATATCTCTCGCGCGCCTGGGAAACCATTCGCGACGAAACGCTGAAGTCCATCGCGCCGGCGCTGATCTACGAGGAAAGCTCCCTGGTGAAGCGCGCGATCCGCGACCTCTACGACAAGGACGTGGACGAAGTGCATGTGGACGGTGAGGCTGCGTACAAGGAAGCCAAAGACTTCGTGCGCATGCTGATGCCGAGCCACGCCAAGCGCGTGCATCTGTGGAAGGACGCCACGCCGATCTTCGCCAAGCATGGCGTGGAAAAGCAGCTGGAGTCGATCTACTCCCCGATCGTGACTCTGAAGAGCGGCGGCTACATCGTCATCAACCAGGCCGAAGCGCTCGTCGCCATCGATGTGAACTCCGGCCGGGCCACGCGCGAACGGAATATCGAGCAAACCGCTCTCAAGACCAACTTGGAAGCTGCGGACGAAGCCGCGCGGCAGATGCGCCTTCGCGACCTAGCGGGCCTCATCGTGATCGATTTCATCGACATGGAGGAGCAGAAGAACGACCGCTCGGTCGAAAAGCGCATGAAGGACAATCTGCGCCACGACCGTGCGCGCGTGCAGATGGGCAAGATCAGCGGCTTTGGCCTGCTGGAACTCTCCCGCCAGCGCCGCCGCACCGGCGTGCTCGAAGGCACCAGCCACGTCTGCGAACATTGCCAAGGCTCAGGCCGCATGCGTTCGGTTGAATCGGCGTCGCTCGCCCTACTGCGCGCGCTGGATGAAGCCGCGGCCAAGGGCAAGGGCCACACGATCGAGGCCAACGCCTCGACGGGCGTGGCGCTCTATCTGCTCAACGAAAAGCGCGACGCGCTGGCGCAGCTCGAAGCCAATCGGCGCGTGCGCGTGCGCATCGTCGCCCAAGAAGAGCTCCACGCCGCCGAGTTCGAGATCAATGTCGGCGGCGACGCCTTCGACATCGATCACGAAGAAGCCGAAGCCGAGCCCGCGCGCCGCCCGCGCCGGGTCGAAGTGGAAGCCGAAGCTGAAGATGAAGCGGCCGAAGCCGAGGCTGCTGATGAGGAAGAAGCTGAAGCCGAAGCCTCCGCCAGCGTGGAGAGCGAAGATGACAAACGCCGACGCCGACGCCGCGGCCGCCGCGGCGGACGCCGGCGTCGCGAGAATGGCGAGGACGCAGCGGTCTCCGAGGAACGTGAAGAGGCCGATGCCGAGCACACGCCTGTCGCGGCCGCGCGCGAAGAGCGCGGCGGGCGCAACCGCAGGCGCCGGCGTGGACGCGGCCGGGGCCAGCGTCGCGTGTACGAGGTCGATGGCGGCGAGTGGATTGATTTTGTCTCCACCGACCTGAAGCACCTCTCCCCGCGCCCGGAGCGCGGCCCGCGCAGTGCGGCGGTAGTCGGCGAGGTGGAAGCAAACGCGGCGCCTGAGGCGCCGGCGAGCGCGGACATCATCGTCCATCCGGCGGCCGAACCAGTCATCGAGCCGGTCATGGAGCCGGCGATGGCGATGGCGGACGCCGCGCCCGCGGCTGAAGCGGCGCAGGAAACCCCGCCCCGCTACGATGCGGAGTCGCTCACCTACGAGCCCGATCAGGAGCGGCGCGAGAAATTCCTGTCGCGCTTCTCACGCTGGGGGAAGAAGGGCGGATGACGGCCAGGCAAGGCTTTGCGGCCTTGCTCCCGCCGTAAAACGGCGGTTCAAAACCGCCAGGAACGGGCGAGCTAAGGAGCGGGTATGTCCGCAATCGTGACCACGGCCTTGAGCAAGTGCGCACGCAGCGCGGTTGCGTTCGTGAGCGCGGTAATTTTGAGCGTCGCCCTGGCCGGCCAAGCGTCGGCGCAATCCCTGATCCGCGACGCCGAGATCGAAGACACGCTGCGGGTCTATACCGAACCGCTGCTGGTCGCAGCTGGCGTGCGCCCCGAGGAAGTGCACATCTACATCGTCAATGACGACAGCGTGAACGCCTTCGTCGCGGGCGGTCAGAACATCTTCGTGCATACCGGCCTCATCCTTGCCGCGGACAATCCGAACGAAGTGATTGGCGTGCTCGCGCACGAAACCGGCCACATCGCGGGCGGCCACCTCGCGCGCTCGCGCGAGGCGATCAACCGCTCGCTCGGCACTGCGCTCATTTCGATCGGCCTCGGCGTGCTGGCCATCGCGGCCGGCGCGCCAGACGCGGGCGCGGCGCTGATCAGCGGCTCGCAAGCGTTCGCGATGGGCACGTTCGTGCGCCACTCCCAAGTTCAGGAATCCGCGGCGGACCAGGCCGCGCTCAGCTATCTCGAGCGAAGCGGGCAATCCGGGCAGGGCCTGCTCGATTTCTTCAACGAGAACATGCGCCCGTATGAATTCATGGTGCGGCGCGCCCCGCCCTACATGGTGACGCACCCCTATTCGTCGGATCGTGTCGAGGCGCTGCGCCAAGGCATCGAAAACAGTTCGAACGCCGGCGCGACCGACAGCGCCGACAACGTTCGCCGCTTCGAGATGATGCAGGCCAAGTTGATCGGCTTCATCCGCAACCAAGGCCAGACCTTGGCGCGTTATCCCGCGACAGACACGTCAGCCGCGGCGCGCTACGCACGCACCATCGCCTATTATCGCGAGAACAGCCTGCCGGAAGCGCAGCGCGAGTTGAGCAGCCTGATGGCCGAAGACCCGGGCAATGCCTATTACCAAGAGTTGATGGGTCAGATCCTGTTCGATAGCGGGCGCGCGGCGGACTCTATCCCCTATCATCGCCGCTCGCTTGAGCTGGCGCCGGGCGAGCCTCTGTTCCAAATCAACCTCGCCCGCGCGCTAAGCGCCGCCAATGGACGCCAAGGCGCCAATGAAGCCGTGCCGCTGCTGCAAGCAGCGCTCGCGCGCGAGCCGGACAACGCCTTTGCCTGGCGCGAGCTGGCGCAAGCACGCAACCTGCAGGGCGACGAGGCGCAGGCTGAACTCGCGTCCGCCGAACAGAACTTCGCGATCGGCAATTACTCCGCCGCGCTCAGCTTTGCCGAACGCGCGCGGCGCAGCCTGCCGCGCAACACGCCGTCCTATCAGCGCGCCATGGACCTGGTGAGCTTCTCCAGCGAGCAGGTGCGCGAGATGCAGCGCCAAGGCGGCGCCCGTCGCAGCTAGACTTGTGGGCCGCCGCGAAAACAGCCATCTCGTGGCCCGTTCAAATCCATATGCCGCGTCAAGACCCTCTTGAGTCCAAAGCGCCTTTTGGACTTGAAATGCAACCACTGCCCGACCCAAGCACTGGGTCGCATTTCAAGTCCGGCGCTTTAGCGCCTTGCTGGAGACCACCATGGCGCGCCTGATCGTTTGCCTGTTGTTCGCCCTGTTTGCCGCCCCCGCGGCGTCATCGGCGCAGAGCTTCAACGCGCAGGAACAAGCGGAAATCCGCGCCGTCGTGCGCGACTACCTAGTGCGCAATCCCGATGTGCTGCGCGAAGCGCTCGACGCGCTGGCCGAACGCACGGATGCGGAACGCTGGCAGCGCATGAAATCCGATCCGCGCGATTTTTCCGTGGGGCCCGCGAACGCGCCGATCGTGATTGTTGAGTTTTTCGATTATCGCTGCCCGTATTGCCATGCGGCGCTGGACTGGATCGAAGACGTCCGCCGCACGCGCAATGACGTGCGCATCGTGCTGAAGGAATTTCCGATCCTCAGCGAGGCGTCGATGGAGGCTGCGCGCGCCAACATCGCGGCCATGCCGCAAGGCCGCTACTGGGCCTTTCACCGCGCTCTCATGTCATTCCGGGGCGAGCTGACCTCGCAACGGATCGACCAGCTCGCGCGCCAGAGCGGCATCGACGTGCCGCGCATGCGCCGCGCGATGAACAGCGCCGAGGTGACGCGTCTGTTGGAAGAAAACCGCGCCATGGCGATTGATATGGGCAGCAATGCAACGCCGCTCTTCATTATCAACGGCGAACAAGTTGAGGGCTTCAATGCCGAACGCCTCGACGCGCGCCTGCGCGAAGCGACGCGCGAAGCGCGCGAGCGGCGGGCGCAACGCTAGAACGCCGCGCGCCTCGACGGGGGAGAGCGGCCGCCCCTCGCCCGCTGCGTTTTTTCTTTGTCAGGCTATAAAGCGCGCTGACGCGCGCTAAGCGGACGAGGACGTCCGCGCTCCAACCCACGACGGCTAGAGTCGCCCGGTTGCGGATGCGGCGATCAGTCTGAGTTGCCTTGCGAGCAGCGGGCGCTCGGCGCGGCCGCGCCCCAACGCGCGTAGGTAGCCTGGGACCAGCGCCACGTACCCCACCGCCGGAAATCCAGCTGCTGCGAGATTCTTTCGCGCTAGCCCGCGCGCCAACAGATACGCCACACGCGCGCGCTCGCGCATCTCCTCCATCGCTCCTCCCTCGCGCGGCAACGCGCTGCGCCCGCGCGCGGCCCAGGCGGGCGCGGCTCGGAGGAGAGCCACGTAGCCCCAGGCGCGCGAAGCCATGGCCGCCAATTCAAGCGGCGTCTGGTCGTCCCCACATGCGGCTAGCGCCATCCGCATCACGCTGCCCGCTGTGTTGTCGATGTACGCTTCGACATCAGCCCATTCGCGGAAAGGCGCAGACTCAAAGTCGCAGGCGCGCGTCTCGATGAGAATTTCCCAGCTGTGCAGCGCCGCGCGCACATCTCGTTGCATCGCGGCGTACGCCTGCAGAGTTGGATGCGCGCGCGCCGGGTTGCCTTCGGCGATCTCAGTCAACGCCTCGCGCCACCACGCCAAGCGGATCGCGCCGATTCCCGGCGTGCTGACCACATCCACGGTCCGTGCGATCTCGCGATTCAGCGCATATAGCGCGATCAGCCGCGCGCGAACGTCCGCCGGGGCGAAGCGGCTGGCGAGCCAGCGGTCTTCGTCGCGAAGACGAACCTCAAGGTCGAGATCGTTCGGCATGGCAATAGGGCAATGAGGCAATAGGGCAATATGTGGGCGCGGAAGCCTTATTGCCTTACTGCCTTATTCCTACTGCCCTAAAACAACGTGCTC
>DASPMA010000403.1:0-2887 GCA_035627335.1 Binatia bacterium | reverse complement strand
GCGCCTTCAATGTTGACACCGAAACGCAACTCACGCCGGACTATGCGGTTGAACCGTTCGATAGCGATGACTTTTCCGCCATCGCGCTGCGGCCGACCTCGACCGAAGTGTTTCGCCATTATTGGGATAGCGGCTGGAATCGCGATCTTTTGCTGATCCTGCTCGTCGAGCAGATGGATGTCTCCGGAACACCCGGTGCGGTTTATTCCAACAGCGCCGGCACCATTGCCGCAAATTGCGACGGCGAGGATTACGCGAGCGGCGGCTGCGCGTTCGTGCGCGCAGCGCGCGATCTAGCGCAGCACACACGCAGCGCGCATCGCATACCGGCGCCGGCGGCTGAACAAGGCGTGTGCCAACCGTTCGCGGCATACGACGTTCGCCAAGTGCGGCCGATCCGATATCCGGCCGGCGGCTGCCCGGTGACGATCGTGATCGGCGAGACCCATTACGCGCTGCAGCTGCGCTCGCTCGACGCCATCATCTATTATGTGGGCGAACTCATTCGCCGCGACGCCGCGCACCCTCCGCCTGATGGCGTGCTCGAGGCGCGCCTGCAGGTGACTGCGCCCGGCTCTCCGCTTGAAACGACGCCACTGTTCCGTGTGGTGGAAGCAACCGCAACGACTGAACGGGAGTACGCAGCGACGGTCTCCTATGCAGGCCGCCGCTATTCCGCCGGCGCGCCGGCGAACGCGTTCTGCTTCGATCCGCGTGGGCCGGAATATTGCCGCGGCGCCGCAGCCGATCGCTCCGGCACGGTGCTCGAACTGCTGACAGGGATTCTCGCCTACAACCAATCCGAAGCCGCCATCCGAGCCCCGCAAAGTTCGGTGCTGCAGACACGTTAGTCGTTGCCGCGGGCGCGATCGGCGCTTAGTTCACGCACATGCGCGGCACAATTCTTGGCGTCCACGATGGGCGCGGCATTCTCCTTGGCGTGAACGACCAGCGGCTCGAATTTCCGCTGAGCGAATGGCGCTCGGCTGGAACGCCGGTCGCCGGCCAAATTGTCGACTATCTGGAGGACGGCGGCCAAGCGCGCGCCGTATTTGCGGTGCCCGGCTCGGTCGGCGCGGCGCACGCGTCGAGTTCGATGATTTTGGCCGGGATTGCCATTGGTTGCCTGGCTCTCGGCTTCATCATCCCGATCGTGCCGACCATCATTGCGTTCGTGCTCGGTGTCATCGCCGCCGCCCAAGCGCGTCCGGAACGCGAGGAGACCGCACTGTTGTTGGCGCGCATCGCCTGGATCGGCGCGCTCGTGATGCTTGGCTTGGGTCTTTTACTCGTGCTCGGCGTGATTGCCCTGTTTGGCACGCTCGGCCTTGCCGGTCTCTGGCATTTCGGTCCGATGGATTTCTAGAGAGACATTTCCGTTTCGGCGCCGACTGCAAACGCCCGAAGCGTCGGCTCGTGCTGGAGAAAGATATCCGGCCATTCGCGTTCCAGCATGGCGAGCAAAGCGAAGAGATCGAACGGGCCGAGCGAAGTGATGTAATCCGCGTAGCGCTCTTGCAGCGTTTGCCACGCATCCTGATCGCCGTCGAACTTGATTACTGACCACGTCTCGCCGTCACGAATGACAAGGTGCATGTTCGTCGCGCCTGCCGGCGCATCGATCCGCCACGGCGGATAGCGCCGGTTCTCGCCTGCGTAAAAAAGGCAGATTGAATTGCCAGCCGGGTCGCGCAGCCATGCCTCATGCCAGAGCCAGCTTTGCTGCGCCGGCCCCCGCTCGATGGCGACGCCGGCATGCTTCAGCCGCCGCGCTTCAAATTCGACGTCCTCAACCTCGAAATAGAGCTGCGGCGCGTTGTTGCGCGGGATGGGGCCGTCAGCAATGTGCAGCGAAAACGTCGCTTCGCCGCGCGGCAGTTCGAAGCGCGCGTAGTGCGGGCTCTTCACGATGAGGCGCAAGCCGAGCACTTGATAGAAGGCAATCGACGCTTCGAGATCGCTTGCGGCCACGGTCACTTGGTTGAGACGCATCTCAGGACGCTATCACAAGGTCCGAATTCGGCCAGCATCCGCATTGGCGCATGCGAAGCTTGACGAATAGGAGACCGCCATGAGCTATCGCATCACCGGACTGGACCCCGCGCCTTTCCGCCACTTGCACCTTCTCTCGGACGACGCCCTCCTTGAAACCGGCGTGCGCCGGGTACGCGTTGAATCCAAGCACAGCGCGCCTTGCCGGATTTCGCTTGATGACGCCGAAATAGGCGAAGCCGTGTTGCTCCTGAACTACGATCATCAGCCGGCGCGTACGCCATATCGCCAACAAGGGCCAATCTTCGTCCGCGAGAGCGAGACGCGCTTCGCCCGCGTCGGCGCTGTCCCGCCCGCACTGGCGCGGCGCACGCTGTCGCTGCGCGGCTTCAGTGCGGACGGCATGATGATCGAGGCGGATCTTGTGGAGGGCCAGGAGGCGTCCAAGCTCATCGCGTCCTTCTTCGCAAATCCGGACGTTGCGTACATTCACGCCCACTATGCACGGCGTGGCTGCTACGCAGCTTTGATCGAACGCGACTAGTTGAGGAGCAGGGCGCCTGCCAACGCCTGCATGGCTCGTGAGGCGTTGATGTGCGCGGTGGAATTGCCTTGCGCCTTCGATACGACGAACGCGCCCTCCATCGCGGCCAAAAAAGAGGAGGCGAAGGCTTCCGCGTTCTTCTTGGTCATGCCGCGCATCTCGGCGGCGGCGGCGATTTCGCGCTCCCATGAGGCGAACGCTTCGCGGATGGCGTCTTGCAGTTTCGGATTGCCGCTGCTGACGCCGGCGGCGATGGCGGCCATCGGACATGATGCCTTGTAATCGCGCTCTTTGCATTCCTTGGCGGTCGTCTTGAACACGCGCTCGATGAAGGTGTGCATGTCGACGTCT
>DASPMA010000402.1:0-3210 GCA_035627335.1 Binatia bacterium | reverse complement strand
TCGTCAAACTCCGCCCAGGTGAGCGGATCGAGCGCAATGTCGACCACGCGGCCGGCGCCATCGCGCACAGTCGTCGGGCCGAGCAGCGGCACAAATATATAAGGTCCGGAGTCGACGCCCCAAACCGCAAGCGTCTGACCGAAGTCTTCGTCGTGCCGCTCGAGCCCCATACTGGTTGCCGGATCGAACACGCCGGCAATGCCAATCGTGGAGTTCACGCCAAAACGCACTGCGGTTGTGCCGGCGCGGCCGATTTCGCCCTGCAACACGTCGTTCACGAAAATGACGGGTGCGCGAAGATTGCGGAGGACGTTGAGGACGCCGCGGCGCACGGGGCGTGGCGTGATGGCGCGATAGCCGCGCGCGACGGGTTCGAGCACGGCTTGGTCCACACTTTCGTGCACCGCGAACATGTCACGGTTGAAGTCTTCCCAAGGATCGCCCGGCGCATCTTGCGCGTTCGCGATCCCCGGCGCGGCCATCAAAGCCGCGAACCCCAGGACCGATAATACTCCCCGCATGACGGCTCACCCCACGTGCCCGCACATAATGGCGGCGGATGGTTAATCAACTTATTGCGGGTCAGAACTCATCGATGCGACCGCCGTCACACCGCAGCGGTTGTGCTCAACCGATTGGCGCGATGCAGAAAAATAGAAACGCGTCGCCGGCGCCACACAGCCTGACTATTGGACCTGGGCGCAAAAATCGGCTTGCCGGCATCAATGACGGTATGTCATATAAAGATATGTTTATATCTCCAACCATCCCCGTCCCGGAGCGGCGCGACGCACGCCGAGTCGTAGGTGCGCTAAGGGCTGCTGGCGAGCAAACGCGCCTGCGCGCGCTCGCGCTGCTCACGGAGGGCGAGTTGGCCGTCGGCGAATTGGCGCAAGCGCTGGATCAGAGCCAGCCGCGCGTGAGCCGGCATTTGAAGCTGCTGACCGAAGCGGGCCTCGTGGAGCGCGCACCGGAAGGCGCGTGGGTGTTTTATCGCTTGCCGCGCGCACACACGACGGAGCGTCATTTTGCCGAGGCTTTGCTTGGCATGCTCGATCCGGCCGATCCGATCTTCGTGCGTGACGCCGAGCGATTGGGCGCCGTGCGCGCTTCGCGCGATGAGATGGCCGCCGCGTATTTCGAACGTAACGCCGCCGACTGGGAGCGCGTGCGTGCATTGCACCTGCCGGAAGCAGACATCGATAGCGCCATCCTCGCCGCCGCAGGCAAGGGGCCCTTCGAACTGATGGTCGACGTCGGCGTCGGGCAGGGACGCATGATCCAACTCCTCGCCGATCGGGTGCGGCGCGCCGAAGGCTTCGACACCTCACGTCAAATGCTCGCCATTGCGCGCGCTTCGCTCGACGATCTCAAGGCCAAGGCCGCCGTTCGCTTCGGGGATGCCTACGCGCCGCCGATCGAAGCCGGCGCCGCAGATATCGTGACGATCCACCAAGTGCTCCACTTCTTGTCCGACCCGGCGCGCGCCGTTGCGGAAGCGACGCGTTTATTGAAGCGGGGCGGGCGTTTGCTGATTGTCGATTTCGCGCCGCATCAGCTGGAGTTTCTCCGCGAAGAACACGCGCACCGCCGCCTCGGCTTCGCGGACGCGGAAATCACGGAATGGTGCGACGCCGCCGGCATCGTCCGGCTCAAGGCGACGACGCTCGCGCCCGAGAAGCGCGGCGCGCTCACCGTGAAAATCTGGGCGGGAGACAAGGCATGAGCACGGCCGCTCAATCGCTTATTGTCGAGGCCGCAGCGCGTATTCGCGCTCCAAGCGTGTCATTCGAATTCTTCCCGCCGAAGACCGATGCGCTCGAAAGCCAGCTTTGGGAGTCAATCCGTAAGCTGGAACCTCTGACGCCCAGCTTCGTGTCCGTCACCTACGGGGCCGGCGGCTCGACGCGCGACCGCACGCATCGCACCCTCGCGCGCATCCTCAACGAAACCACGCTGAAGCCCGCCGCGCACCTCACCTGCGTCGCGGCCAGCCGCGCGGAAGTCGACAATGTGCTGCGCGATTATCGCCGCGCCGGCGTCAAGCATGTCGTCGCCCTGCGCGGCGATCCGCCTGGCGGGGTAGGGCTGCCGTATCTGCAACACCCGCAAGGCTACGCGAACGCAGCCGAATTGGTGGAGGCCGCCGCGCGCATAGGCGGCTTCGAGATTTCCGTCGCCGTGCATCCGGAGAAGCACCCCGAGAGCGCGAGCCTCGACCACGAGGTCGACAATTTCAAACGCAAGCTGGCGCTGGGCGCCTCGCGCGGCATCACGCAATTCTTCTTCGACGCCGATGTCTTCTTGCGCTTCCGCGACCGGCTGGCGCGCGCGGGAGTGTACGCGCCCGTGTTGCCGGGCATCATGCCGGTGACGAACGTCAAAGGGTTGCGGAAGATGGCCGCCGCGTGCGGTGCGAGCATCCCGCGCTGGATGATCCACATGTTCGAAGGCCTCGACGCCGATGCGGAAACCCGCCGCCTCGTAGCGGCCGTGACAACAGCGCAACTCTGCGCACGTCTCTCTGCGGAAGGCGTGCGCGATTTCCATTTCTACACGCTCAACCGCGCCGATCTTGCGCTGGCCATCTGCCGCATCCTCGGCGTCCGTGCGAAGGAAGCGTCTCAATGAACAGAGAACAACGTCTCGCGGCGATGAATGCCGAACTCGCCAAGCGCATCCTCGTTCTCGACGGCTCGATGGGCGCTTACCTGCAAGGCTTTGGCCTCACGTCGGGTGATTTCCACGGCCAGCGCTTCGCCAATCACAAAACACCGCTCAAAGGCGACAGCGACGTGCTGACGCTGACGCGTCCCGCAATCATCACCAAAGTGCACGAAGCCTACATCGCCGCCGGCGCCGACATCGTCAGCACCAACACCTTCACCGCAACGCCGATCAGCCAAGCTGAATACGGCCTGGAAGCGCACGTGCGCGAGATGAACGTCGACGGCGCGCGGCTCGCGCGTGAAGCATGCGACCGCGCCGAAGCCGCCGATGGCAAGCCGCGCGCGGTTGCAGGCTCGCTCGGCCCGACGACCAAGCTGCTCTCCATGTCGCCGGATGTCGGCGATCCCGGCCGCCGCGACGCGACATTCGAGTTGATGGCGGCCGGCTACAAGGAACAAGCGCTCGGCCTGATCGAAGGCGGCGCCGATTTCCTGCTCATCGAAACCATCACCGACACGCTCAACGCCAAGTCCGCGCTGT
>DASPMA010000401.1:0-2618 GCA_035627335.1 Binatia bacterium | reverse complement strand
CCCAATTGGGCCAGCCCTGCGCAGGCAAAGCCGCTTCGTATTCCTCGACCAATTGCGCCAGTGAAACGGCGTGCCAGGGCGCGCGGATGAGGCTGAAGTTGAAAGGGAGGTGCACGCCCTCGAGATTGCGGCCGTAATAGGCGACGAGCCGTTCGATCGGCAGGTATATTTCGCCAATGAGCACGCGCTCGGGAAAAGCGTCGGCGACGCGGCGCATCTCCGCGATCACATCGTGCACTTCGGGCCGGTCCGCGGTGTAGAGGGGCACGACAGCATGATGCGGCGGGTCGCCCGGCTTGAAGTCGGGGTTCGGCGGGTTATCGCGGAAGTGCTCGTCCTTGATCAGATGCCAGATGACATCGATGCGAAATCCATCGACGCCGCGGCGAAACCAGAACCGCATGGCTTCGTAGATCGCCTCCCGCACAGCTCTATTGCGCCAGTTGAGGTCGGGCTGGGCCGCCAGGAAGGCGTGATAATAATATTGATGGGTGCGCTCATCGTATTCCCAGGCCGAGCCGCCGAACTCCGAGAGCCAATTGGTCGGCGGCCCGCCCGACGGCGCGGGATCGCGCCAGATGTACCAGTCGCGCTTAGGATTGGAACGCGAGGCGCGGCTTTCCCTGAACCAGGGATGCTGGTCGGATGTGTGGTTGGGGACGAGGTCGAGAATGACTTTGAGGCCGCGTTCATGAGCGGCGTTCAAGAGCGCGTCGAAATCGTCGAGCGTGCCGAAGAGAGGATCGATGTCCGTGTAATCGGCGATGTCATAGCCGAAATCGGCCATCGGCGAGGTGAATATCGGCGAGAGCCAAATGGCGTCGACGCCAAGCTCGACAAGATGATCCAAGCGCCGCTCAATGCCTCGAAGATCGCCGACGCCGTCGCCGTCGCCGTCCTGAAACGAGCGCGGGTAGATTTGGTAGATGACCCCAGTCTGCCACCAGAGCGCGTTGTCCATGTCGAGCTCATCAGCGGTTGAGTTTTACAACAACGCCCTCGTTCGGGCGCAAGGCGAGGGCGCCCGAGAGCGCGATGCCGCTGCGGTCGAGATAGGTTGAAACGAGCAGCCGACCATCCCAGCCGCCTTCGTACTTGCGCGCCTCCGGCGCGAGATTAAGGGCGATCAGCAGGGTCGCGTCTTCCGCGCTGCGCAAGAAGGCAAAGACGTCGTCGCGGCTTCTGAGTGGGGTATAATCGCCCGCCACAAGCGCGGGCTCTAACCGGCGCAAGCGAATGAGAGTTCGATAGAGCCACAGTATCGAGCGCTCATCTTGCCTAAGCGTCGCAACGTTGCGCTCGGCAACGCCTTCGCCCAACGGAAGCCATGGCTCGCCGGTGGTGAAGCCTGCCTTCTCGCTTGCATCCCAGCGCATCGGCGTGCGTTCGGGATCGCGGTTGAGGCCATAACCGCCGACGCGCTTTTCGAAAATGTCTTGAACTTGGTTGGACGCAATCTCCACCCGCTCCATGCCCAGTTCGTCGCCCATATAGAAGAAGGGCGTGCCTTTGATGGTGAAGAGAAACATCGCCAGCACGCGCGCCTGCGCCTGGCCGGTCTTGCTCGCCATGCGAAGCTTGTCGTGGCCGCCGATCAGCCAATCGGGCCATCCCTGCTCCGGCACCGCTTTCAAATACGCGTACACAGCGGCCTGCAAGGAAAGCGCATCCCACGGCGTGTCGATGAGGGCGTCGTTGAGCGGCAAGTGCAGACGCGGCGACGAATTACCATAGAAATGGCCTATGCGATCGGTGTCGCCTTGAACTTCGCCGGCGATCACGCGGTCGGCAAACTCGTCGACGACGCGGCGTAGCTCCTCCAGCTGCGACATCGTCTCGGGCGTGTCGTCGGTAAACGTTCGCTTGAGGCGCTGGGGAGGCGGCGTCTTCTCATCGGCCTCAAGATCTGGCGGATCGTCCCGCAGGAACTCATCTTCGACGAGCACAGCGCAGGCGTCGAGACGAAAGCCGTCGACGCCGCGGCGGAGCCAGAAGCGCAGGGCGTCGGCAATTGCGGCGCGCGCATCGGGATTACGCCAATTGAGGTCGGGCTGCTCGCGGAGAAAGGCATGGTAGTAATATTGGCGGGTGAAGTCGTCCCACTCCCACGCGCTGCCGCCAAAGCGGCTTAGCCAGTTGTTGGGCGGCCCCCCGTTCGGCGCGGGATCGGCCCACACATACCAGTCGCGCTTTGGATTGGAGCGCGATGAGCGGCTTTCGCGAAACCAGGCATGTTGATCGGAAGTATGGTTTGGCACGAAGTCGAGGATGAGGCGCATGCCGCGCGCGTGCAAAAGCTCGAGCAATCGGTCGAAATCGGCCAGCGTTCCAAACATCGGATGGACGGCGCAATAATCGTCGATGTCGTAGCCGAGGTCGAGCATTTGCGAGGGGTAGATCGGCGTCAGCCAAAGTGCGTCGACGCCGAGCCACTCCAGATAATCGAGCCTTTGGATGAGGCCGGGGAGGTCCCCTTTGCCGTCTCCATCGGAGTCTTGGAACGAGCTTACCGTAATCTCGTAGAAGACCGCGCGTTGCCACCAAGGCTGCTCGCGCTTGGCAGCGCTCGCGCCCTTGGCCTCGCTAGGGAGATCATCAACCTCTCGCATGCGCCGCCG
>DASPMA010000400.1:0-11422 GCA_035627335.1 Binatia bacterium | reverse complement strand
CGCGCCGAGAGGCGCTCGAAGGCGTCCGGAAGATTAGCCAGAGGATCGAGAATGACGGGAATGCGCGCAGCGGCGAGTTCGTCGGCCACCTGCCAGGCTTCCGCGCCCCCGTGAATGATGAAGTCGAGCCCGGGATTGTCGCGCTTGAAGCGAATGACGCGCCGGATGTCGGCGGCGCTCTCGACATGGACGAGGAAAGCGCCCTGCCCGCGAGCGAACGGCTGCAGCGCAGAGGCGTCGAGTTCGCTGAGCACTGCCCCGCCCTGGCCGCGCGTGTAACGCGCGGGATATTCGCGGGCGTCGCGGAGCGCGGCTTCGAAGGCAGGCCACAGCGCTGCGCGCGATGAGCCGGTGCGGGCGGCGCCGGTTTCGCCAAGCTCGACGACCATGAACGCGCGCTGGCGGAAGACGCTGTCGGGCCTGCCGCTGAGCGACACGAGCGCGCCGCGTCCGCCGAACATCGTGTCGGTGGCTGACGGCGCGATGGCCGCACGCGTTACGCCCTCGACTCGCGTGACCGCAATCGCGGTCACGCCTGGATCGAACGCGCGTCCTGCATCGGCTGCGGCTGAAATCGTGTCGCTCTCGATGCTGGCGTCATTGGGTGCGCCCGATCCGGAGATTTCCGACAGGCCAACCTCGCTCATCGCCGCAAAGGCGCCTGGCGTGACGAAGCGGCCCCGGGCTTCCACGACCCGGGCGCCGTTCGGCGCGCCGACATTCGCGCCGACAGCGCGGATGCGGCCATCGACGATCAGAACGTCGCCGTTCTCGATCGTCCCGGCGGCGCTGTTGGTGACAACGCGGCCGTCGCGAATAAGCACCGATTGCGCCGCAGCCGGCGCGGCGAGTGCAAGCGCGGCGAGGAGAACTGGCAAGAACCTCATTGCGCGCGCTCCCGGTAGGTTTGGCCAAGTTCGAAGTCCGAAGGCGGATCGCGTTCGGCGCCGCGCTCGTAAACGAGCGCGCCGTCCATGAAGACCTGCTGGGCGACTGCGTAAGACGTGAGGGGATCGGCGGACCAGATCACGACGTCCGCGCGGCGGCCTGGTTCTAGCGTTCCGGTCTCATCGTCAATATGCAGCGCGCGCGCCGGATTGCGCGACAACCATGTCCAGGCTTCCGCGCGCGTAATCTGAATTCCAGCGCGGCGTCCATCGGCCATGGCCTTTGCCGCTTCCTGATTGAGACGCTGAATGCCGACGCCGCTGTCGGAGTGCACTATGGCGCAGGCGCCGCTCGCGTGGACGAACGGGATGTTCTCGCGGATGCCGTCATAGGCTTCAATCTTGAAACCCCACCAATCAGCCCACATCGCCGCGCAGATGTTGTTGTCGCGCAGCAAGTCGGTGATCTTGTAGGCCTCAACGGCGTGATGGAAGGCCGCGATCTCGAACTCGAACTCGCGCGCGATCTCGATCGCGTTGGCCATTTCGTCTGCGCGATAACAATGCCACTGGAGAATGACGTCGCCGTTGAGCACGCCCGCAAGCGTATCCATTTCAAGGTCGCGGTCCGGCGGATCGCCTTCGCCGGCCTCCGAGGCTTCAAGCTCTCGCGCGTAACGCTGCGCGTTGGCCCAGGCTTGGCGATAGCCTGCGACGTTGCCCATGCCGGTGGCTGGCGACTGGTTGCGCGATCCGTATGCGCGCGCCGGATTCTCGCCGCACGCCATTTTCAGGCTCTGCGGCGCACCGGGGAATTTCATTTCCTGCACGGTGGTTGCGCCGAGCACGGGGCGCAGCGTCACCCCCCGGCCGCCGAACAGATTGGCTGAACCCGGCAGAATGTGCAGCGTCGTGATGCCGCCGGCGACAGCGCGCGTGAATCCCGGATCCTGCGGCCAGACCGAATGTTCGGCCCAGACTTCGGCTGTATTCGGCTGAGTGATTTCGTTGCCGTCCGATGTCGCGGCAATGCTCGGAGAAGGATAGGCGCCCAAGTGCGAGTGTGCGTCGATGATGCCGGGCGTGACGAAACGGCCCGAGGCATCGATCACGGTCGCGTCAGCAGGGGCTGCAAGGTTCTGGCCGACAGCGCTAATGCGCCCGTTTTGCATCAGCACGTCGGCGTTTGCCAGTTCAGCGCCATTGCCATCGAATACCGTCGCGCCTCGGATCAGCGTCGGCACGGAGGGGCGCGGTTGATAGGTCGAGGCGAACGGCTCCGGCCCTTCGTCCTCTGCCTCGTCGACGGCGGCGGTAGCGCACGCCGCCAATGCCAGCGACGCTGTCAGCGCAATCAATGAACGCAGACGCATGATCCCTCCCCGCTCCGCCATCATCAGAACGGTTCATGCGCGCCAGGACAAGAGCTTGCACGCGCGTCGGGAGAATTCTGCGACAGTCTGTCGGTTAAGGCGCGTTTACATCACGCGCTCGACCCCGCGCGCCGCCTTGAGCGCGGCGCGCGCCGCGGGGCCTGCCGGTGCGATGGTGCGGGTCGCGAGTTCGATCTCGCGGCCGTCATTGAGCTTGAGAAAAAGTCGCAGAGGCCGGGCTTCCCCAGCGTTGGGCTTTGGAAGCGCTGCGATGGTCTGCGCCAGCATTTCAAGAGGCGCGCCCTCTTTCACGATGATGCGCAGATCCTCAGTCGTGCGCGCTTCGGCGGCTTCGACTGGCTCGAAGGTGTCGCCCGCGAGCTTCAGATCGCCATCGCGCCAACGTACGCGCCCACGGAAGACATACGGCTTGCCGACCTCCAGCGTCTCGCGCGCATAGGCGACGTGCTCGGGCATGACGAGCGCTTCGAAGTCGCCGGTGGGATCGGACATGGAGATGTACGCCAGCGTGCCCCCCGACATTGCGGGGCGATATTGGATGCGCCGGACCACGCCGGCCATAGGATACGAGCGCGGCTCGGTTTCGCCCTCTTCCAGGATGTCGGCGAAGGTGGCGTAGCGTTCGCCGGAATCGAGGAAGAAGTTCGAAAGCGGATGGCCGGAGAGATAGAAGCCGACGCTTTCGCGTTCGGCGTCAAGTTTGTCTTGAGCTGACCACGCAGGCGCTTTCGGGAATGCAGGCCGCGCGCTTGGTTCTTCGGCGCCGAACAGGCTGGCCTGCGCGCTGGCTTTCTCTTCAGCGACGCGTTGGGCATAGGCAGCGAGGATTTCGCACGCCGCCAGCGCATGCGCGCGATCCGGTTCGATAGAGTCAAAGGCGCCGGCCTTGGCGAGATTCTCGAGCTGGCGGCGGTTGACCGCCTTTGGATCGATCCGCTCGGCGAAGTCGTAAAGCGCCTTGAAGCGGCCGCGGGATTTGCGTTCAGCGGCGATGCTCTCCATGGCCGCGACGCCGACATTGCGCACCGCACCGAGGGCATAGCGGACGGCGACACCCTCCTCCGTTTTCTCGACGCTGAAGTCCGCTTCCGAGAAATTGAGATCGGGCGGAAGGATTTGCACGCCGACGCGCTTGGCGTCCTGGACGAAGCTGGCGAGCTTGTCGGAGTTGGAGATGTCCAAGCTCATGGAGGCGGCGAGGAAGTCAGTTGGGTAGTGCGCTTTCAGGAACGCGGTCTGGTACGCAATAACCGCGTAGGCGGCGGCGTGGGACTTGTTGAAGCCATAGCCCGCGAATTCCTCGACGAGATCGAAGATGTGCGCCGCCAGATTTTCACTGACCCCGCGCTCTTTGGCGCCTTCGATGAAACGCGATTTCTGCTTGGCCATTTCGGCGGGCTGCTTTTTGCCCATGGCCCGGCGCAGCAAGTCAGCTTCGCCAAGGCTGTAGCCGGACAGCACCTGGGCGATCTGCATCACCTGCTCCTGGTAGACGATGACGCCGTACGTCTCTTCGAGGATCGGCTGCAGCGTCGGGTGCAGATAATCGGGCTGTTCGCGGCCATGCTTCACATTTGCGAAGCGGTCGATGTTCTTCATCGGGCCTGGGCGATACAGGGAGATAAGTGCGATCACATCTTCCAGGGAGGTCGGCTTCACCTTCCGCAGGGTGTCGCGCATGCCTTGGCCTTCGAGCTGGAACACGCCGAAGGTGAGGCCCGACTGCAGCAGCTCGTACGTCTTTTTGTCGTCGAAACTCGGATCGTTGAGATCGACGTCAACGCCGCGCGCTTTGAGGAATTTCACGGCGCGATCGATGACATCAAGGGTCTTGAGGCCGAGGAAATCGAACTTCACGAGGCCCGCCTGTTCGACCCACTTCATGTTGAACTGGGTGGCAGGCATGTCCGAGCGCGGATCGCGGTAGAGCGCGACGAGGTCTTGCAGCGGCCTGTCGCCGATGACGACGCCGGCGGCGTGCGTGGAGGCGTTGCGGTAGAGGCCTTCGAGTTCGAGCGCGGTGTCGATCAAGCCGCGCACTTCCGCTTCATTCTTGCGCGCTTCGCTGAGCTTCGGCTCGATCTCCATCGCCTGCGCGAGCGTGACGGGGTTCGCCGGGTTCGCCGGCACGAGCTTGGCAAGCTTGTCGACTTGGCCGAACGGCAGCTGCATGACGCGCCCGACGTCCCGCAGCACGGCGCGCGCTTGCAGCGTGCCGAAGGTGATGATCTGCGCGACGCGATCTGAGCCGTATTTTTTTGCGACGTAGTCGATGACTTCGCCGCGCCGTTCTTGGCAAAAGTCGATGTCGAAGTCCGGCATCGAGACGCGCTCGGGATTGAGAAAGCGCTCGAACAGCAGCCCCCAGCGAAGCGGATCAAGATCGGTAATCGTAAGCGCCCAGGCGACGACGGAGCCCGCGCCCGAGCCGCGGCCTGGGCCGACGGGGATGTCGTTGGATTTCGCCCACTTGATGAAGTCCGAGACGATCAGGAAGTAGCCCGGAAACTGCATCTGCGTGATGACGCCGAGTTCGTAGGCAAGCCGCTTCTCGTAATCCTCGCGCGGGGCGGCGAGACGATCGCCAAGCGCGGCAAGGCGCGCCTTCAAGCCTGCTTCGGCTTGGGCTTTCAGTTCCGCCGCCTCGTCGCGGCCGCGTTTGGTGTCAAAGCGCGGCAAAATGGGCTTGCGCTTTTCGACGCGGAATGCGCAACGGCGGGCAATCTCGGCGGTGTTCTCGATCGCTTCGGGCAGATCGGAGAAGAGCTCCGTCATCTCGGCGCCGCTTTTGAAATAGTGCTCGGCGGTCACGCGGGGCCGATCTTCTTCGCCAAGGTATGAGGACGCGGCGATGCACATGAGCGCGTCGTGCGCGCGATGCTTGGTCCGATTCTCAAAGCGGATGTCGTTGGCGGCGACCAGCGGCAGTCCGAGCGCGTAGGCCAACTCAATGAGCGGGCCTTCGGTTTCGGCTTCTATGACCTCGCCATGGCGTTGCAGCTCGACGTAGAGGCGATTTTCGAATGCAGCGGCCAGCTGCTTCAGCGCGTCTTCGACGATGTCGCCTTTGCCCTCGGCCAGCAGCGGGGCGAAGGCGCCTTCGCCGCCGCCGGTTAAAGCGATCAAGCCTTCGCTGTGGGCGAGCAGGCGTGCGAACGCGACGTGCGGCTCGGCGTTGCTCTCCGTTTCCAGGAACGCAGCACTCGAGAGTCGCATCAGGTTGGCGTAACCGGTCGTGTTTTGCGCGATGAGCGCGAGCGTCCCGTCGATGCCGCCTTCGCCTTTGACGTTGAGCGCGACGCCCACGATGGGCTGCACGCCAGCCTCGGCTGCCGCTTCGGAGAATTCGAGCGCGCCGAAGAGATTGTTGGCGTCAGTCACGCCCAAGGCCGGCATTTCGTGCTTGGCGGCGAGCTTCACCAGAGTTTTGACCTGCACCGCCGATTGCAGCAGCGAATAGGCCGAACGGGCGCGCAGGTGGATGAAGGGCTGGGTCATGATTCGGTCAGCCCAATATAAGCGCGAACTCTTTCAGATGGGACCGCGCGCTTCCGGCTGCGCTACGGGCCGCAGGCCAGCCATTTTTCCGCATCAGAACAAAGCGCGGTTCGCGCGCTGGCGCAGCTGGAGCCGCGCGGTCCCGCTCGCCGCTAGCTCTTCCGCACCAGCTTGCCGTGATCGAGCGCCATCACCCGGTCCATGTATTTCGCCAGCTCCAAGTTGTGGGTAGCAATCAGGGCAGCCGCGCCTTCCTTGCGGACAAGCTCAGTCAGGGCTGCGAACACCACGACGGATGTGTCGGGGTCGAGGTTGCCGGTCGGTTCGTCAGCGAGAATGAGGACGGGGTTGTTGACCATCGCGCGCGCGACGGCAACGCGTTGTTGCTCGCCGCCCGAGAGCTGCGCGGGCTGATGATGCAAGCGCTCTTTCAGCCCCATCTGGCCTAGCAACCGCGCCGCCTCCGCTTCTGATTCCCGCCGCGGGCGCCCGGCGATCAGGGCAGGCAGCGCCACATTGTTGAGCGCGTCGAATTCCGCGAGCAGGTGATGGAACTGATAGACGAAGCCGATCTGCGTGCGGCGGATGCCGGTGCGCGCTTCGTCGCTGAGCGCCCAGCCGTCTTGCCCGGCAACGGTGACGTCACCGCCGCTGGGTTTTTCCAGGAGCCCGGCCGCGTGCAAGAGCGAAGACTTACCCGAGCCCGAGGGACCGATCAGGCCAACGACTTCGCCGGAGCCGATATCGAGATCGACGCCGTTGAGCACGGTGAGTTCGCCTTCGCCGGATTTGTAACGGCGCGAGACGCCGCGCAGGCGGAGCACGGTTTGCGTTCTGGTGGGCGCGGCGGCGTCATTCATAGCGAAGCGCCTCCACCGGATCCAACCGCGACGCCCACCACGCAGCGGCAAGCGTCGAGCTGAAGGTGACGATGATCGTGAAGAAGGAGATCATCGCCACCTCGCCCCACTCGACTCGCGCGGGCAACGTCTCCAGCGAATAGACGGTGCCGGGGAATGGATCGAATCCCGTCGTCATCTCAATGAAGTTCTGGATCGGGCCGATGTTCAGGCAGAAGAGAATGCCAAGCACCAGCCCAAGCGAAAGCCCGATCACGCCAAGACTGGCGCTCGCCATGAAAAAGACGCGCTGGATGGCGCCCTTGGTCGCGCCCATGGTGCGCAGGATGGCGATGTCGCGGCTCTTGTTCTTCACCAGCATGATGAGGCCGGTGAGGATGTTGAGCGCGGCGATGGCAACCAGGATCATCAGGATGAGCCGCATCACGTTGCGCTCAACGACCAGCGCGTCGGCGAGCCCCTGACTCTTGGCGCGCCAGTCATAGACGAAATAGTCCGGGCCAAGGCGCGAGCGCAGTTCGAGCATCGTTGCGACCGTGCGGTCGGGATCGCGTATGCGGATTTCTAGTTCGTCGGCGCCATCGCCCCGCCCGAACATGATCTGCGCCTGTTCAAGGGGCATATAAATGAGCGCAGAATCGAACTCGGCCATGCCGACGGTGAACACGCCGCCAATCAAAAACGATTTGCGGCGCGGCGTGATGCCGAACGGCGTCTGTGCGCCCTGGGGCGAAAGGATGGAAAGCGGCATCCCCTCTCGCACGCCTAGCGATGCTGCGAGCCGATCGCCGACAAGAATGGTTGGCGAATCTACGCCCTCGAAGCCTTCCAGCCCGCCACCCTCGCGGATGCCCCCCATCACGATCGGCAACTGGGCGAGTTCGTCGCGCGGTATGCCACGCACGATCACGCCTGCCGCCATGGCGTCGGATGTGGCGAGGCCTTGTGCGTTGATGATGGGCGTGACGTGAACCACATCCGGCGTTTCGCGCGCCAGTGCAGCCAGGCGGTCGATTTCCTGACCCGACAGGTTGCGCGTATCGACATAGACGTGCCCGTTCACGCCGAGGATGCGCGAGAGCAGCGTCTCGCGGAAGCCGTTCATCACCGACATGGTGATGATGAGCGCCATCACGGCCAGCGTGATCGCAACGACGGAGATCACCGAGATCAGCGCCACGCCGCCGTGCTGCCGCTTGGCGCGCAGATAGCGGCCGGCGAGCATGCGCTCGAAGAGACCGAAGGGAACGCTGCGTCCGTTGCTCATCAATAGGCTCGCGCGATCAGGATTTCTTCGACGCCAGGATTGCCGGTGAACACGCATTTGCCGAACGAGGCCGGCTGCTTCAGCGGCGCGTTGCGGATCGTGAGCTTCAACGCCTTTAATCGCTCGCCGACCTTGTCGAGTTCCGCGCCGGTGGGACGCGACCACGAAACGCGCGCCCAGCCCTTCACTTCCCGCTCGTCATCACCTTTGCCGTAATATTTCTCAATGTCGGCAAAGCTCTCGAAGCCGCCGCGAATGTTTTCCTCCAATCGGGCTTTCGCTTCCGTAAACAGCTCTTGCTGAGCCGCCTCTAGAAGGCCCGCCGTCTGGGCGACGAAGTCGCTGCGCGAAAGCGTGTGCGACTTGATTTTCTCGCCTTCCCGCAGCGCGTTGCGCTTAATGAAGGTGACTTGGCCATTGGCGGCGTCGCGCGGGCCAATCTCGCAGATGATGGGCGCGCCGCGGCGGACCCAGTCCCAGCGTTTGTCGGCTGGACGGGCGTCCTTCATGTCGACGTGAGCGCGGACGGCGTTGCCGAACACGTGGCCGACGCGCAGCTCCTTCGCGAGCGCCTCGCAGTACGCTTTCAGCTCCTCGTCCTCTGGCTTGCCGCGCAGCATCGGCACGATGACGATTTGCTTCGGCGCGGCGGCCGGCGGCGTGCGCATGCCGTCATCGTCGCCGTGCACCATGACGGCGGCGCCGATCATGCGCGTGGTCATGCCCCAGCTCGTGGTATGCGCCAGCGACATGCCGCCGTCTTTATCCTGGAAGCGGATGTTCTGCGCCTCGGCGAAGTTCGTGCCAAGATAGTGGGACGTGGCGGCTTGTAACGCTTTGCCGTCCTGCATCATCGCTTCGATCGAGTAGGTGCGCACCGCGCCCGGGAAGCGCTCGTTCTCCGGCTTCTCGCCAACGACCACGGGGATGGCGAGGAAGTCTTCGGCAAGCGCGCGATAGAGTTCGAGCGCCAGCATGGCCTCTTCCATCGCGTCCGCCTCGTCCGCATGCGCCGTGTGGCCTTCCTGCCAAAGGAATTCGGCCGTGCGCAGGAAGAGACGCGTGCGCATCTCCCAGCGCATCACGTTGGCCCACTGGTTCAGCTTCAGCGGCAGGTCGCGGTACGACTTGATCCAGCGGCTGAACGCATCGCCAATGATGGTCTCCGAGGTCGGGCGGATAATCAGCGGTTCGGTGAGTTCTGCGTCGGGATCCGGCTTCAGTTCACCGTCGATCTGCTTCAGGCGATGGTGGGTGACCACCGCCATCTCCTTGGCGAAGCCCTCCACATGCTCGGCTTCCTTGGCGAAGAAGGAGAGCGGGATGAGCAGCGGAAAGTAGTAATTGTCGTGGCCGGTTTCCTTGATGCGCCGGTCAAGTTCGCCATGGATCAGCTCCCAGAACCCCATGCCCCACGCCTTGATAATCATCGAGCCGCGCGTCGGCGAATTCTCGGCGAGGTCTGCCTCGCGCACGACTGCCTGATACCATTCGGGAAAATCTTCCGCGCGCGTGACCTTGAGCGCATGCATGGGAGTGAAACCGTCCTTTCGCGGCGACGGGCATAGACTGCGCCGCTGGCGGCGGCAACGCGGCGTTAGCGCCGGTAGACGTGAAACAGGTCGACCGAGATCGCCCAGGCCACACCCAGCCACAATACCGCCGCGATCCCGGTCGCCAGCAGCATTTTGAGCCGGAGGTTATGCACCTTCGGCGCGCCGTGCTCGGCGCCCGGCACGTACTGCTCGCCCGCCTCGTGCGCACTCGTCGCGCCCATTGGCAGCAGCGGGAAGAACACCAACCACCATAGGATTACGTAAATCGCTATGCCGAGCACAAGGTTCACGCGTGTTCGTCCTTCGGCGTTTCCATCAACTCGATAAGCACGCCGTTGGAATTCTTCGGGTGGATGAAGATGATCGGCGTGCCGTGCGCGCCGATGCGCGGCTCGTTGAGGACGGTGGCGCCTTTGCGAACCATCTCGTCGCGGGCGGCGTAGATGTCGGCGACTTCGAAGCAGACGTGATGTTGGCCGCCCTTTGGGTTCTTTTCGAGGAAGTTCTTGATCGGGCTGCTCTCGCCTAGCGGTTCGATCAGCTCGATCTGGCTATTGGCCAAGTTGACGAATGCGAACTTCACGCCCTGCGCCGCCAGCTCGCGCGTCTGCGTCATCTCGCTATCAGGCACGCCATAGAGGTCGCGGTAGGTCGCTTTCGCGTCCTCGATGGACGGCACGGCGACGCCGACATGATTCAGACGGCCGATCATGGCCTGCTCCCTAGTTAGATTGGCCTCAGTCTAAATGCGCAGCACCGTCACGTCGACCAGCGGGCGCTTGCTCCAGAGCTTTTCGGCCGCCTTGCGCACAGCGCGGACCATGGCAGTCTCCACGGCCTCATCCTCTTCGCGCTCGCCATGGCCCAGTTTGTTGAACGCCGCCTCAGCGGTGCGTTCCAGCTCATCCATCGCCAGTTCGAGGTCTTCCTCGTCCTCCATGGCGAGGCCGCGCAGGGAAATGTTGGGGCCGGCGACGATAGCGCGCTTGCCGTTCACGGCGATGGAGATGTTGATCGCCCCTTCGGTGGCGAGCCGCTTGCGCTCGCGCAGCGCTTCGTCTTCGGACTCGATGATCACGGCGCCATCGACATAAAGACGGCCGGACGGGACATCGTCGATCTTCTGCACCGGACCGGGCGCAAGGCGAATGAGATCGCCATTCTCCGGCGCGATCGCCTCAGGCACTTGCAGTTCTTTAGCCAGGCGCACGTGTTCGAGGATATGGCGGCGCTCGCCGTGCACCGGAATGGCGATGCGCGGGCGCGCCCATTGGTACATCTGCTTCAGCTCATCCCGCGCCGGATGGCCGGAGACATGGATAAGGTGCTCCTCATCGGCAGTAATGAGTTCGACGCCGCGTTCGAGGAAAGCGTTATAGAGTGCGTGGATCGCCATCTCGTTGCCGGGAATGACGCGCGAAGAAAAGATGACCGTGTCGCCCTCTTTCAGCAAAACATGGCGATGCTCCCCGCGGGCGATGCGTGAGAGCGCCGCGCGCGGCTCGCCCTGGCTGCCGGTACAAAGGAAAAGCACATTCTCGGGCGGCAACGAGCCGGCGTCTTCTTCGTCGATAAATTGCGGCGCGTCCGCCAAGAGGCCGACGCTCTTTGCGGCGCCAACGATGCGATGCATCGAGCGGCCGACGAGGCACGGCGTGCGTCCGGCGGCGCGCGCGGCGTGCAATGTCGTTTCCACGCGCGCCACATTGGAGGCGAAGGCCGTCACAGCGACGCGGCCCGTGCAGCCGGCGATGACATGCGTGAGTTTCTCGCGGACCTCCGCTTCGGAGCCGGTTGCGCCTTCGACGAACACGTTGGTGCTGTCGCAGACCATGGCGAGGATGCCCTCCTCCGCCATAGCCCGGAGGGTGGCTTCGTCGGTGGTCTCACCGATAAGCGGGTCGGGATCGATCTTCCAATCACCTGTGTGCCAGATCATGCCCAGCGGCGTTCGGATGGC
>DASPMA010000399.1:0-11571 GCA_035627335.1 Binatia bacterium | reverse complement strand
GCGTGCAGGTCGCGGATTGCACGTGAAGTTCGCCTGAGTTGTCGCGATACGCGCGAGAATCTTGGCGCCGTCGCGCAGTAAACCGCCTTCGCCGGGCTTGATCTCATCCGCAGACTTCATGGTCTTGGCGACAACGTATTCCGCGAGATTTGCGGCCACATCCTTGTTCTCATCGAGATAGGTGAGCGCGCTGGAAAGGCTCTTGCGCGTCGGGCGGAAAACTTCTTCCCAACGATTGTCGCGGCCCTCGATCAAGTCAGGGATGATCAGCCCCGCGGTGGCGCCCATCGTCATGCCCTGACCTGAATCGCCGGTCACCACGAAGATGCGTTCGTCCCCCGGGTTGCGGCCGATATAGGGAAGGTAATCGACCGGCTCATAGACCTGCCCGGACCAGCGATGCGTCACCGCGCCAAGACCTGGAAAGCGCAGACGCGACCACGCTTCGAGATTGGAAAAACGCGTGTCGGCGTCGTCGGAGAGGCCGGTCTTGTGATCTTCGCCGCCTATTATTGCGTAGGCGCCGCCGCCGGCCCGCGGCTGGATACGCACGTAGTGATAGGGATCGAGCGTGTCCCACATCAATGCGTCGTGCACGGCGGCGCCTGGCGCGTCGAGGGCCATCGCATAAGTGCGGTATGGCGCCTGTTTGGTGTGAATGGCGACGCGGTCGTTGAAGGGTGTGTTGGCGGCCACCACGACGTGCGCCGCGCGCAGCTCGACACCGTTTGCCAGTGTGACTTCGACGTGACCTTTCCCTTCGTCGATCTCGATAACAGGCGAGTTTGCGTAGAGCCGTCCGCCGTGCGCGTCGATCGCGCCCGCGAGACCCGCAAGATACTTCAGCGGATGAAAACGCGCTTGATTGGGGAAGCGCAGCGCTCGGCCGGTGTTCACACCGAGGATCGGCGCGCGTTCAGCCCAGGCGACATCCATCCCCGCTTCGCGTGCGCCTTCATACTCCTCTTCCAATTGCTCCAAGTCATCCTCGGTGTGCGCGAAGAAGTAGCCGTCGACGCGCGCGAAATCGCACTCGATGCGCTCGGCGCGGACGATCGCTTCGATGCTGTCGATGGCCGCACGCTGGCTCTCGGCAAACATGCGCGCGTCATCCTTGCTGCGCCGCTTGGCCAGCTCGCTATAAAAGTCGTCGAGTTCTGAGGCCAAGTGGGCAGTCGTGCGCGCGGTCATGCCGCGTCCGAGCTGGCCCCGGTCGAGTACGATCACCCGCCGGCCGCGCGCAGCGAGTGCATAAGCGACGGAAAGGCCGCTGATCCCCGCGCCAATGATCACGACGTCCGCTGAAAGGTTCCGCTCGGTGAAGCTCTCGGCGGGGATATCCGGGGCATCATCTAGCCAAAGGGGACGACTGCGCTCTTCGATTACGTTCATCAGGAACTCCGTGCGGCTGCCTGATGAACGACGCTGTGCGAGGCCCCGTTCCGGGGGCGCCGGGCGCTTACGTCGCGCCGTGGACAGGGCCGGAGCGCGCCGCTATAGACCCTCGCTCCGCGCCGGGGCCCGCCCCGTAGCCGGACCGCCTGGGTAGCTCAGTTGGTAGAGCAGCGGATTGAAAATCCGCGTGTCGCTGGTTCGATTCCGGCCCCAGGCACCATCCTGCCTCGCCGACCGAGGGTAGGATGTCCTCCGAAGCCTTGGCGTAGGAGGACTGCGCCTTCTGCCGCGAGCTTCGGATGGCTGACGCCATCCAATCGCATCCCTTTCGCCCCTTCATTGCGCTTGCCTCCGGTACCCGAGGGAACGAAATTCCTCTCGGGACCTTGGACGGCTTATTGGAGGCAGGCATGTGCGAACTTCACGGTGTAGAGAAGACCGTCCCAGCCGTTGGCCGGCGAGACATTTTGCGCGGCGCGGCGGCGACCGCGCTGGTGGCCGTTGCCGCAGGATGCACTACGCCGAACCCGGAAACGGGCCGCAATCAGCTGATCCTTATCGACGAGGCGCAATTGCAGCAGGCGTCGCTGCAGGCCTGGGCTCAAATGCGTCAGCAGGTGCCGGCTTGGAACAATGCCGCCGCGCAGCGCAGGCTTGAAACCGTGGGCCGCCGCGTCGTTCAAGCAGCAGGTCGCGGCAATCAGAGCTGGGAATTCCAGCTTTTCAACAGCGATCAGAAGAATGCGTTCGTTCTGCCCGGCGGGCAGGTCGGATTTTATCGCGGCCTCTACGAGATTTGCGACAAGGATGACTGGATGGCGACCGTGCTTGGCCACGAAACAGGTCACGTGACTGGCCGGCCCGCCGCCGAGCGCTATAGCCGCGAAGTGGCGACGCAAACCGCGCTGCAAGTGGTCGGCACGCAGATCAACAGTCAGATCGCGATGGCCGCGCTTGGTCTCGGCGCGCAAGTCGGCGTGAGCCTGCCGTTCGGACGCGAGCAGGAAGCCGAAGCGGACATTTTGGGTCTGCGCTACATGCGCGCCGCCGGTTATGACGTGCGCGAAGCCATCCCGTTCTGGACGCGCATGCAGCAGGGCGGCGGTTCGCGTCCGCCGGAATTCCTGTCGACGCACCCCGATCCGGACAACCGGATCGCGCGCATCCGCAACTACATCAATCAGCAGGGGTGGGGACCGGTCTGACGGTCGAGCCGAATGGTACCGCCTCCAGGGCTCGAACCAGGGACCTCTGGATCCACAATCCAGCGCTCTAACCAACTGAGCTAAGGCGGCACGTTTCGGGGCGCGGAAGCTAGCGTCCCGCTTCGGCCTAAGCAAGGCATAGCTAAGTGCTTGATCGGACAGGCCAAGAGGCGGCTGGCGCGGGGCTAAAGAGCGCGCAGGCGCGCTATGCGGCGCACGCTGCGCGCGCGTGCGGGTACGCCTTCGAGTCGCTCGACGGGGCGGACGGCTATCTGTTCGAGGTGCGCGACGGCGAACGCCGCGCCGTGTTCGCCGCGGGCGCGGGAACGCCTTATGCGCTGAACGATGCGCGTGCCGCCTCTCTTGCGCGAGACAAGGCCTTCTGCGCCGAAGTGCTGCAGCGGGCGGGCGTGCCTGTGCTGCCGGGCGAGATGTTCTTCGTGACGAAACGCTGGGCGGAGATGCGCGGGCCTGGGCGCGAGCTGGAGGACGCGCTCGCGTACGCGGAGCGCGCCGCCTATCCGATCTTCTGCAAGCCGATCTCGGCGTCGAATGGCCTTTATGCCGAGGTGATCGAGAGCGCCGATGCCTTTGCCGATTACCTGACGCGCGTTGCGCATGAACATTTCGCCGTCCTGATCCAGCCTTATGTGCGCGCGGACGAATATCGGGTGTTCGTGCTCGAGGGACACGCGCTGTTCTCGTATCGCAAATCGGCGCCCCAGGTCGTTGGAGATGGTGTTTCAACCCTGGCCGCCTTGGTCGAGGCGATGCCGCGCGATCCCTACCAGCCTGTCCGCAAGCTGCATGGACGCGACGGCGCCGGTCAGCGCCTGGGGCTAGGCGACGTTCCTGGGAAGGGTCAGCGTGTTGGCCTTGAAGGACCGGCGAACCGCGCGGCAGGCGGCGGCGCTGAAGCGCTGACGGATGGCGCGCCGCAAGCGATGGGCGAGGTTGCCTGCGCCGCCGCCAAAGCACTCCATCTGAAACTCGCCGCCGTCGACATGTTCGATTTGGGCGGGGACTACACGGCGATTGAAGTGAACTCCAATCCGATGATCGCCACGCTCGAAGATCACGGGCGCTGGGATCTCATTGAGACAATCTGGCGCGCGAACTTTGCCGCTGCTTTGCAATGAGACTTTGGCGTGTCCCTTATCCGAAGTTCGGCAAGGGACCGGGGCTCGAGCGCGTTGCGGCGATCGCGAATGTGCTGGGCGTTGATCTCGCCGGCTTTGGCGTGCGCGGCGCGGTGATTGTCGGCAGCAATGGCAAAGGCTCCACCGCGGCCATTACGGCAGCGCTGCTGCAGCGGACTGGCGCTAGCGTTGGCCTTTTTACGTCGCCGCACTTGTTCGATCTCAACGAACGATTCCGCATCGACGGTGAAGACATTGCGGACGACGAACTCCAGCACCATTGGGATCGCGTCGGCGCCGCAGTGGAAGTCGCAGGCTACACGCAAGAGCTTGGTGGCTTCGAGTTCCTGTTCCTAATTGCCGCCGACTGGTTCGCGGCGCGCGGCTGCACGCACACGGTTTGGGAGGCTGGCATAGGCGGACGTCTCGATCCGGTGAAGCTGATCCGCGCCAAGAACCTTGCGCTTACGTCGCTCGATCTTGAGCACACGGAACTGCTTGGCGCTACGCTCGAAGACATTGGCCTCGACAAGATTGAGGCCGCGCCGCCAGGTGCGACCGTTTATGGCGCAATATGGACTTCGGTGCGTGAAGTCCTGGCGCGCCGTTGCGAAGAAATCGGCGTCCGATACGTCACCACGCCTCCTTATTATCTGGCGGACGGCAAACCTCTGCCGCTGTATGGAAAACACCAAAACCAAAACGCGGCTTTGGCAATGAGCCTGGTCACCGCGCTCACTGGGCTCGACGAAGAAAAGCTGGCGCCGCGCATTGCCGCGACGCGCTGGCCGGGGCGCCTAGAGACGTTGAGCGACGATCCTCTGGTCGTCATCGATGTCGGTCACACGCCCGACGCTGTCGCCGCCGCTCTTGCCGGTTTTCAGGTCCTCGCCGGTGATCGCAGCCGAGTGCTCATCGCCGGCGCCTCGCAGGACAAGGACGTCGCCGCCATTATCGGCGCGCTGGCGCCGCACTTTTCCACAATCATCTGCGCCGCCGCGCGCCACAAAGGCACGTCCGCGCCCCTGATCGCGGCGGCGGCGTCCGCAGCCAATCCACAAGCGGAACTTGTGCTCGCGGAAGATGTGGCCGACGCCCGCCGCCTTGCGCTCGCGCGTGCTGGGGCGGATGGCGCGATTTACGTCGCGGGCGGGCTTTTTTTGGCGGCGGAGTTCAGGGCGCTCCATCTTGGCCGTGATCCGGCCACACTGCTCTTCTTTTGAGCGGCTCGCGCGGCTAAAAGGGACCCGCGGGGACATAATGCCGAGAACGCTCTTCGAGCACCTTTCGCCCGACACCGGCGCCAAGCGCATCCTTTCACTCGACGGCGGCGGCGTGAAAGGCGTGCTGACGCTCGGCATGCTGAAGCCGCTTGAGGACGAATTGCGGCGCCGCGCCGGCGGCGACGACGCGTTCCGGCTTAGCGATTACTACGATCTGATCGGCGGGACCTCGACCGGCGCGATCATTGCCAGCGGCTTGGCCTTGGGCCTGAGCGTCGATGAACTGATCGAGCTCTACATGCGCCTCGGTCCTGAAGTGTTCGGGCGCACGGCCGGCGACGGCGTATTCCTGCAATCCAAGTTTGAATCGAAGAAATTGCGGCGCGCGCTGCAGACGGTGCTCACAACGAAGACGATAGGCTCGCAAGACCTGAAGACCGGTCTCGCCATCCACGCCAAGCGCATCGACACGGGCTCAGCTTGGGTGGTGACCAACCATCCGTTGGGGCAGTTCTATGATCCGCCGGCGGACAGCGGCGTATATCCGAACAAGCGCTATCGTCTTGTCGATCTGGTGCTGGCAAGCGCGGCCGCGCCGACCTTCTTCGATGAAGTCGTCATCGACATCGCCTTCGATGACAAGCGCCGGCCCATCCAGAAAGGCTATTTCGTAGATGGAGCGGTGAGCGCCAATAATAATCCGGGCATGCAGCTATTCTTGTTGGCCCTGACGCCCTCATACAAGTTCGGCTGGAAGTCGGGCGCCGACAATCTGATGATGACATCGTTCGGCACGGGCTCACGCCGGCCGATCGTGAACGGAAGGGCGTTTCAAGGTCTGCCGCCGGGACTGCGCGGCGTGCACGCGTTGCGCGCCATGGTGTACGATACGCAGGTGCAGGGCGTGATGATGATGCAGGCTTTCTCCGAGCCGAGAAAGCCGTGGCGCGTCAACTCTGAGATCGGCGACATGGCGGGCGTATGCGTCACGGGCTCACCCCTCTTGGATTATCAGCGCATCGACGTGCCGCTCGACACGAAGCTTAAACCGAAGAAGCGCGGCGATCCCACGCCGCCAATGACGTATCTCGAGCGCCTAATTGGCCGCGAGGTCGACGCCGAGACCCTGAACGCGCTCGACTTGATGGACAATGGCAAGAAGGCGAACATGGATCTGTTGCTGGAGGTCGGTGTGGCGGCAGGACGGACATTTGTTGACGCGCACTATCCCGATCCCAAGTTCGATTTGCCGGACTGGCCGCCTGTTTAAGCGCGGGGAAAGGATTTGCCTTTTCCTAAAGGGTGTTTGCTAGGCTAAGGAATGGCCGCCAAAGCCAAAAAGCAAAAGCGTGGTCGCCTCGCCGAAGCGGCGGTCGACTACTTCGCCGCGCGTTCGCATGATGCGTGGCGGCGAAACTTGCTGAAAGCCCAACCCGAACAGAAGGGCACGCCGCGCATGCGTCTACGTGGCGGCGTCATGGTTGACGTAAATCAACCATGGACGAAGCTGCATCCCAAGGCGAAGGCGGACAATAAGCAGGCCGCGTACGACGCGTATGACGCTGTGAAGAAATTCCCGAACGACCAAGAGGCGGCGGCCGAGTACGTCCACCAGCGCTGGATCAAGCGCAACAAGGGCGATCCAAACCAGCCGAAAGCCTTGTTCAAGCCGTACGCCGGCTTGCCGGAAGTCGAAAAGGACAAGGACCGCGCACACGTTGACAATATGAAGAAGGCGCTCGCGGCGGTGCGCAAAGACGCGCCGAAAGGCAAGGCCAAGCGCGCGGCGGCGACTATCACCGTCGACGCTAAGGCTTGGCGGCGCTTGACCAGCGCCGCGCGGCAACTCTCGACCGCGCTCGGCCGGCCGGTGCAACCGGAAGCTCTGTTAGCCGCGGGGATGGAGGCGATGGCGGCGGTCTGCGAGGCCATTGCTTCCGAGGCGCGAGCCACGAAAACCTGACGCAGCCGCGTCGGCTTGCGCGAGGCGCGTTTTGCGCGGACATGGGCGCATGAAATCCGCTGTCATTGTCGGCGGAGGCGTGATCGGCCTCTTCTGCGCAGTACGCCTGGCGCAAGCCGGCGCACGCGTGACGTTGCTCGAAGCGGAGGGCGAACACGCGAGCGTCTACGGACCAGGCGCTTCCGCGGCTGCGGCGGGCATGCTGGCGCCCTTGGGAGATGCGCCGTCGGCGCACGATGGGCTCGCGTTTGCATCCTACGATCTGTGGCGGCGTTGGCGCGATGGCGCCGAGTGGGCCGATGGCGTGCGGTTCGACGGCGGCGTCGCCGTCGCCGGCAGCGCAGGGGAGGCGGAAGCATTGCTTGGGCGAGCGTCGGCGCTTGGGCGCGGCGCCGAGCCGCTCACGGCTTCGCAGTTTCGCAAGCGGACGGGTCTACGCACGAAGCTTGAGCATGCGGTGTTCATTGAGGAGGAAGGCGTCGCCGATCCGCTGCGCGTGCTGAGTGGGCTCGCCATGCAGGCGCGGGCGCTTGGCGTGCTCATCGATTACGGCCGCGAAGTTGCGGAACTCGATGATGGCGCGGCTGTCACCCAGGACGATGAAGTTTATGAGGCTGACGTGATCGTGCTGGCGACGGGGTTTTGGGGCGGCGAGAAGCTAGCGCCGTTTGCGCCGGCGCTTGCGCACGTGACGCCGGGCAAAGGTCATCTCGTAGCCGTGTCATTGGATCAATCGCTCGCGCCTGCTTTGCGTGCGCCTGGTTTCTACATCGCGCAACGGCGCGAAGATGCGGTGCTGGGTGCGACGCTGGAGCCGGGGCGGTTCGACCGCCGCGTCGAGCAGGCGCGTGCGGACGAATTGCTGGCCGCGGCAGATGCCGTGCTGCCCGGCGAGGTCAAACCAGCGGGCCGCGCTTGGGCGGGCATCCGGCCGATGTCGCCCGACGGGTGGCCGATCATTGGTCCTTCGGGCGATGCGATTGTCGCGGCCGGGCATTCCCGCAACGGATGGCTCTTGGCGCCCATTACAGCGGAGATCGTTTCGGCCTATGTGTTCGGCGCCGAGATTCTCCCCGATTGGGCGGCGCTTTCGCCCCAACGTTTTGAGACCCCATGACCTTCGCCCTCGACCTCACTGAAGAACAGACCGCCATTAAGCACGCGATCGAAGAGATCTGCGCCAAGTACGATGACCATTACTGGCTGAGGACCGACGAGAGCGGCAAATTCCCGGAAGAGTTCGTCGCGGACATCGCCGAGGGCGGCTGGCTTGGCGTGGCGATGCCGGAAAGCGTCGGCGGCGCGGGGCTTGGGCTCACCGAAGCCGCGCTGATGATGCAGACGGTGGCGCAGTCGGGTGCGGGTTTTTCCGGCGCGAGTGCGATTCACCTCAACATTTTCGGACTGATGCCGATCGTGAAGTTCGGCACGCCCGAACAGCAGCAACGCTTCCTGCCGCCCGCGATGGATGGGCGCGACAAAGCATGTTTCGCCGTCACCGAGCCCAACTCGGGGCTGGACACAGCGAGCCTCGAGACGCGCGCGGAGCGCACCAATAGCGGCTATCGCATTCGCGGCCGTAAAATCTGGACGACGAACGCGCAGCGCGCGAACAAGATTCTTTTGATCGCGCGCACCACGCCGAAAGAACAAGCGAAGCGCCCGACGGATGGCTTGTCGCTCTTTTACGCGGACTTCGATCGCTCCAAGATCGAGGCGCAGCCGATCCCGAAAATGGGCCGCAAGGCGGTGGAGTGCAACACGCTCTTCATCGAAGACCTCGAAGTCTCCGACGCCGAACTGATCGGCGAAGAAGGCGCTGGCTTTAAAATCTTGCTCAGCGGCCTCAATCCCGAGCGGGTGCTGTTCGCCGTGGAAGCGATCGGACTTGGCCGCGCTGCGCTGAAGCGCGCGGCGCAATACGCGAAGGAGCGCGTCGTATTTGGCCGTCCGATCGGCCAGAACCAGGGCATTCAGCATCCGCTGGCGAAAGCGTGGGCCGATTTGGAAGCGGCGAACTTGATGGCGTTCAAGGCGGCGGCGCTTTACGACGCGGGCAAGGAATGCGGCGCCGAGGCGAATGCGTCGAAATATCTCGGCGGCGAAGCCGGTTTCCGAGCCTGTGAGGCGTCGGTGCTCGCGCACGGCGGCATGGGCTACGCGAAGGAGTACTTCGTCGAACGCTATTTCCGCGAAGCGATGATCGCGCGCATCGCGCCGGTCTCGCGCGAGATGATCCTGAACTTCATCGCCGAGCGAGTGCTGGGGCTGCCTAAAAGCTACTGACGGTTGGGTGGGGATGAAACTGCAAGCTGCCGCATCGTGGATGCACAAATGGCTCGCGCTGATTATCGGCGTGCAGATCCTGTTCTGGTTCGTTTCCGGACTCTTCTTTGCCGTTTATCCCATCGAGCGCGTGCGCAGCGAGCATCGCGTCGCCGAACGCCAAGCCGCGCCGTTAGATCCTGCAGCACTGCCGGCGCCAGCCGGACTGGCGCCCTTGCTGCCGCAGCAGCCCATTAAACTCACATTTGAGCGCGACGCGCGTGGCGTCGCCCTGGCGATTGCGGAATTTCAGGAGGGCGCGCCGGTTCTGATCGACCTGGCGCAACGCCGCGTAATCTCGCCGCTTGACGAAGCAGCCGCGCGCGACATCGCTACAGCTCATGTCGCCAATTCGCCCGCCGTCCGTGAAGCGACGCTTATAACCCACGCAAGTCCCGAATATCGCGGCGCGCTGCCAGCCTGGCGCGTCGCGTTCGCCGACGCGGAAGGCCTGGCCGTTTACGTCGCGGCCGACACTGGCCGCGTCACCGCGCGGCGCTCCGATCTCTGGCGCGCCTACGATGCGCTGTGGGCGCTGCACATCATGGATTGGCGTGACCATGAGAACTTCAACACGGGGCTGCTCATCTTCGCCACCGCCCTCGCTCTCATCGTCACACTCGCGGGCATCGTTCTGTTGCCGTACCGACTGCGTTGGATGCGCCGCCGCCCAGGTTAACAGTCCATTTACCAAATCGGGACGACGCCGAGCGCATGAGCGATCCGCTTGCGCCCGTGGGCCATGACGCCGTCCGCGCCGCGATCCAGCGCGCCGCGCGCGCGACGGGCGTCGATTTCTCGCTGTTGGTGGAGACGGCGCGGCGCGAAAGCGCGCTCAATCCCAACGCGCGGGCAGGAACATCGAGCGCGACAGGGCTCTTCCAATTCATCGAAAGCACCTGGCTCGACATGGTGCGCCGGCATGGGCCGTCGCACGGCCTTGCAACGCAATCAGCCGCACTGCGCCAAGGCGCGGATGCCGAGACGCGGCGCGAGATTCTGGCGCTGCGCAATGACCCAGAGCTCTCTGCGCGCATGGCAGGCGAATTGGCGCGCGAGAATGCCGCAACGCTGCAAAGAAGCCTCGGTCGCGCGCCGAGCGCCGGCGAGCTTTACGCGGCGCACGTGATGGGACCGACCGGCGCGGTGCGCCTGATCGGAGCGGCCCAGCGCGGCGCGCCGGACGCGGCAGCGCTGTTTCCGCGCGAGGCGGCTGCCAATCGCGGACTGTTCTACGCGAATGGCGCACCGCGCTCGGCCCAGGCGCTGCTGGATCGCTTGGCGCTCGATGCGGATGCAAGTATGGGGGCCGGCGAACGCGGGGCGCTCCAATTCGAGCCGGGCGCCCTTTCGCCCGCGCTGGCGCAAGCCTTGTTCGCCTTCGCGCTGTTGCCTCTGCTGAATAGCAATGCTGAACAGGAGCGGACCAATCCGCTGCACGCGCTCGGCGCATACACGCGCAACAGCCGCTAGTTACGCCGCCGCGCCATTCGCGTACAGCACGTCGATTTCCGCTTCGCTGTAGCCGAGTTCCGACAGCACCGCGCGCGTGTGTTCGCCGGCAAGGGGCGCGGGACCTTTGGGACCGTCGTCCGCGCCCGGAAAGCGGATTGGCGCGCCCGGCGCGTTGATCGTGCCGCCGTCGCGCTGCGGCGTCTGCACGACGGCGCCGGACGCAATGGTCTGCGGATCGACGATGGCTTCCGCGGCAGTCAGCACCGGCGCCCAGATGATTTCTTCGGCATCGAGTGATGCGGAGATATCAGAAAGGTCGCGCGCGGCGAACGCAGCATCCATCAGGTCCACTAATTCCGGTCCGTTCTTGCGGCGAAGCTTGGCGTTGGCGAACTTCTCGTCCTCGATCAGGTGCTCGACGCGCAGCGCGCGGCACACTTTCGGCCAATCCGCTTCGCCCTGGCGCACCAGCAGACTGATCCAGTGCTCGTCCTTCGTCTTGAAGTAGTTGATAATCGGGATCGGCGTGTCGCGGCGCGGACGATTTGACGCCGTGCGCCCGTAGGTATGTTGGATCGCGAAATCCGAACCGCCCGCATAATGCGCGACGCGCAGCAGCGCAGCTTCCACCAGCCGGCCCTTGCCAGTGCTTTGCCGTTCGTAGAGCGCCGCCAGCACGCCGCTGACGATCGCCATCGACGCGACGTGATCGCCGAACGCGGTGCGCAACTGGATCGGTTCGCCGCCTTTCGGCCGGAACAGCGCCGCCAAACCTGAGCGCGCCCAAAAAGCGGCCGCGTCCATGCCGGGACGATCTGCATCGGGGCCATCGAGGCCGTAGCCGGTCAGGGTTGCGTAGATGAGGC
>DASPMA010000398.1:0-6158 GCA_035627335.1 Binatia bacterium | reverse complement strand
AGCCAGCAGCATGAAGCCCATGATAAATGAACGCATTGTCCCTCCCAGCGGTGGAACAAGATCACGCATTGCATTTCATTGACAAGGGTCAGCGCGTCGCGCTTTCGCCGCCCTTCAACAATTTCTCCAGCGCCTCCAGCGTGTCGGCATCCTTTGGCGCCTTGTCCCAGCGGATGCGGGAGATGCGGGGGAAGCGCATGGCGACGCCGCTCTTGTGGCGGGTGGAGCGCTGCAGGCCTTCGAACGCGACTTCGAGCACAAGGCCCTTCTGCTTGGAGTGCTTCACTTCGCGGACAGGGCCGAAGCGGTTGGTGGTGTTGTTGCGGACGAATTTGTCGAGTTCCATCAGCTCTTCGTCGGTGAAACCGAAATAGGCTTTGCCGACGGGCGTCAGTTCTTCGCCGGCCCAGACGCCGAACGTGTAGTCCGAATAGAACGAGCTGCGTTTGCCTGAACCGCGCTGCGCGTACATGAGCACGGCGTCGATCACCATTGGATCGCGCTTCCACTTGAACCAATGGCCTTTGGGGCGGCCGGCGAGATAGGGCGAGTCGCGGCGCTTTATCATCACGCCTTCGACGGCCTCGGCGTCTCTTTCGACGCCAGCGTCCGCCGGATTGGCGCGGGCGTAGGTCAGCTCTTCCCAGGTCTTGAACGGGATCATCGGAGAAATGTCGACCGGCGCGAACGGATGGTCGCGCACGAACTCTTCGAGACGCGAGCGGCGTTCGGCGAAGGGAAGCGCGCGAAGGTCCTCCTGGCCGCAGGCGAGCAGATCGTAGACGCGGATGAAGGGTGGAAACTCGGCTTGCAGCTTCGGCGTCACGGCTTTGCGGTTGAGGCGCTGCTGCAGCGTGTTGAAATCCTGCACGCGGCCTTCGCGTTTGATCAGCAGTTCGCCGTCGAGCACGGCGTCGAACTGGAAGCCGCTGACGAGATCGGGAAAGGAACGCGAGATGTCGTCGCCGGTGCGCGAAAAGAGTTTTCCGGCGAACTTCCCATCGGCGCCGCGGCCGGCGGCGGCTTGCACGCGGATGCCGTCCCACTTCCACTCAGCGCAATAGTCGGCGGGGTTGAGCGGCGCGAAGTCTTCCGGTTCGATCGGGTGAGAGAGCATCGGCGGATAGAAGCGGACCAGGCTCGATGTGGAGGGCGCTTCGGCGCGGCCTTCGAGCCAGGCGAAGAGATTGAGGTAGGGCGGGGCGTCGGCGTGCCAGACGTCTTCAATTTCGTCGGCGTTGCGGCCGGCCATTTGTGCGAGCGCGGTTCGGGCCAAGCGCGCCGAGACGCCGATCCGCAGTTCGCTGGTAATGAGCTTCAGGAGCGCCCAGCGGCCGTTCTCGTCGAGGCGGTCGAGCCAAGCGGAGACGATTGCAGGCAACTTGTCTTTCGGCGTTGTCTCCAGACCTTCGACGACATCGCTGAGCGACAACTCGGCATTGGCGCGGGTGTCCTGCGCCGGCCACATCAGCGCAACAGTCTCAGCCAGATCGCCGACGAAATCCCACGAGAGGCCGAACAGCACCGGATCGGTGCGCTCGGCGGCGAGCTGGCGCACGAGGCCGGGCTTGGCATACTTGAAGGAGAGCGCGCCGGTCATCGCCGCGAGCGCCCAGCCGCGATCGGGGTCGGGCGTGTCGCGGAAATAGTTTTCGAGCAATGCGAGCTTGCCGAGGCGGCGGGGCTCGTAGGCGAGGCGGTCGAGGAGCGCGGCGAAGCGGTTCATGCGGCGGCGGGCTCTTCTTCGTCGCCGTAGCCGACGAGGTGCAGCGCCTTGGCCTTCAAACCTTGCGACGCGCACCAATGCGCGAGCGCGTCTGCTTCGCCATGCGTGATCCAGATTTCGCCGGCGCCGGTTTCCAGGATCGTGCGCTGCAGGTCGGGCCAGTCGGCGTGATCGGACATCACCAGCGGCAGCTCGACGCCGCGCTGGCGCGCACGCGCGCGGATGCGCATCCAGCCGGAGGCGAACGCGGTCACCGGATCGGGGAAGCGGCGCACCCAGGGCGTTTGCAATGCGTCCGGCGGGCCGAGCACGATGGCGCCGGCATAATGGCTCTTGGGCGCGTTCTCGACATGGCGGATGTCGCCGAGATCGACGCCATGCTGCTTGTAGAGTTCCGTCAGCGCGACAAGCGCGCCGTGCACGTGAATCGGCTTGTCCCAACCGCCTTGACGCAGCGTCGCCATCAAACGCTGCGCCTTGCCAAGCGCGTAAGCGCCGACGACGTGGGCGCGCTCGGGAAACATCGCGACGGAGGCTAGGAGCTTTCGTACTTCATGCTCGGCGCTGGGATGCGTGAATACCGGGAGCGCAAACGTCGCTTCGCTGATGAAGACGTCGCACTGGACGACTTCAAAGGGTGCGCAGGTGGGATCGGGTTGGCGCTTGTAGTCGCCGCTGACGACGATGCGGCAGCTTTCGGCTTCGACAACGGCCTGGGCTGAGCCAAGGACGTGGCCAGCGGAAACGAGTCGGAAGCGCGCGCCGCCAATCTCGATCGTTTCGCCGTACTTCAGCGCCTGCGTCGAGCCGGCGAACTCTGGCCCATACCGCGCCGCCATGATCGCCAACGTCTCGGGCGTAGCCATAACGGCGCCGTGGCCGGCGCGGGCGTGGTCGGAATGGCCGTGCGTGATCAGCGCGCGCGCCACCGGACGCGTGGGGTCCACATAAAGGTCCGCCAGCGGGCAATAGAGCCCCTCGGGACGGGGATGTAGGATTTGCGCCGGCTGCATCGTCCTTCGGTAGATAAGACGTGAAGCGGGCCATTTCCGCATTACGTCTGCGGAATAACGAACGCCTCTAGCCTTCCCGGGTTCGCGCGCCTATGTGCGGCGCTTCCCGGGGGAAATGGACTCTTAATGGCGCAGCCGATCATCTCGATCAGGGACGTGAGCAAGACCTACGCGTCCGGCTTGCAGGCCCTGAAGCCGATCAATCTCGACATCCACAAGGGAGAGATATTCGCTCTGCTCGGCCCTAACGGCGCGGGCAAGACGACGCTGATCAATATCGTCTGCGGCATCGTCAAACTCTCGACCGGGACGGTCACCGCCGATGGGCACGACATCCAGCGCGACTACAAATTGGCGCGCAAGAAAATCGGGCTGGTGCCGCAAGAACTGCACACTGACGCGTTCGAGCGCGTGATCGACACGGTGCAATTCTCGCGCGGCCTGTTCGGCTATCCCCCCAACATGGCCTACATCGAGAAGGTGCTGCGCGATCTCTCGCTCTGGGACAAGCGCAACGAGAAGATCATGGCGCTCTCGGGCGGCATGAAGCGGCGCGTGATGATCGCCAAGGCGCTCAGCCATGAGCCGAAGATACTATTCCTGGACGAACCGACGGCTGGCGTCGATGTCGAGCTGCGGCAGGACATGTGGGAGATGGTGCGCGGCCTGCGCGAGCGCGGCGTCACCATCATCCTTACGACGCACTATATCGAGGAAGCAGAAGAAATGGCCGATCGCGTCGGCGTCATCAGCAAGGGGGAGCTGATCGTCGTCGAGGAAAAGCGCACGCTGATGCGCAAGCTCGGCAAGAAGCAGCTGACGCTGGAATTGCCCGCGCCAATGAAGGCGCTTCCGGAGGGGCTGAACGGCTACAAACTCGAACTGGCCAACGAAGGTCGGCAGATCGTGTACAGCTTCGATGCGCAGAGTGAAGACACCGGCATCCCGGGCCTGCTGAAGCGGCTCTCGGAACTGGGCGTCGACTTCAAGGACCTCCACACAGAACAAAGCTCGCTTGAGGATATTTTCGTGTCTCTGGTGCGGGCGAGGTGAGCGCGATGACGACGGAAACTCTCACAACGACGGCTGAGCAGTCGAACGGCGGCCTGAACTTCCATGGCGTTCAGGCCATCTATCGCTTCGAGATGGCGCGCTGGTTCCGCACCATTGGGCAGAGCCTGTTCTCGCCAGTGTTGTCGACCTCGCTCTATTTTATCGTGTTCGGCGCGGCGATCGGCTCGCGCATGATCGACATCGGCGGCGTCAGTTACGGCGCGTTCATCGTGCCGGGCCTGATGATGCTGACCATCCTGATGGAAAGCGTCTCCAACGCCTCGTTCGGCATCTACATGCCGCGCTGGGCGGGCACGATCTACGAACTGCTCTCGGCGCCGGTCGCGCCGATCGAGGCCGTGATGGGCTATGTGGGCGCGGCGGCGACCAAGAGCATTGTGATCGGTCTTGTGATCTTGGCGACAGCGCGGTTGTTCGTGCCGTTCGAGATCGAGCACCCGGTGTGGGCGATCCTCTTTCTGGTGCTGATCTCGGTGTCGTTCTGCCTGTTCGGCTTCATCCTTGGTTTGTTGGCCGACGGTTTTGAGCGGCTGCAGATCGTGCCGATGCTGATCCTGACGCCGCTCACGTTCCTCGGCGGCACGTTCTACTCGCTCGATATGCTGCCCCCGCTTTGGCAGAAGATCACGCTGTTCAACCCGATCGTGTATCTCATCAGCGGCTTCCGCTGGGCTTTCTACGGCGACGAGGCGGCCGACGTGCACATCGGCATCAGCGTGGCGGCGACCACGGGCTTTCTCGTCGTGTGCCTCGCCATCGTCTATTGGATCTTCAAGACCGGCTATAAGCTGAAGAACTGAACCTCGAAGGCGGGCCATGAACGACCAGCACATCATCGTCTCGCGCGACGGCGCGGTGCTCGAGATCCGCTTCAACCGGCCCGAGAAGAAAAACGCCATTACCAACGCGATGTACGGCGCGATGGCCGACGCAATCGCCCAAGCCCAAGCCGATGACGGCGTGGGGGTCGTGCTGTTCACGGCGGCGGGCGATTTCTTTTCCGCCGGCAACGACATCAAGGACTTCGCGGCGCAATCGGCCGGCGCGTTCGAGGGGCCGCGTCATGTCGGGCGTTTTCTTGAAGAGGTGATCAAGGCTGACAAGCCGATTGTCGCGGCGGTGCAGGGGCACGCGGTTGGCGTGGGCACGACCATGCTGTTCCAGTGCGATCTTGTATATGTGAACCAGGACGCGCGGCTGACCGTGCCGTTCATCGATCTCGGCGTCGTGCCGGAAAATGCATCGAGTCTCACCATGGTCGAGCGGCTCGGGCATGCGCGGGCGTTCGCGCTGTTCGGCCTGGGCGAGCCGCTCATGGGAAAAGACGCGGCGGCGTGGGGCCTGGCCAACGCGGCGCTGCCGCACGGCGAAGTCGAGCCGCGGGCGCGCGAGGCCGCGCGCACGCTGGCGCAGAAGCCGCCGGAATCGATGAAGCTCACCAAGCGTCTCATGCGCGATCGCGAAGCGCTGCTCGCGCGCATGCGCGAAGAGGGCGAGATGTTCGCGCAGCGACTGAAGTCGCCCGAAGCGTTGGCGGCATTTGCGAAATTCCTGCAGCGGTAGCTCGGGAGCATTCGCCCCCTCGGCCAGTGCGGTACCGGAAGGCAAAGGCGCGTTCATTCGGATTGCGCGCTGACGCTCTTTGTCTGAGCGAGTGGGGATCAAAGTACGATAGCGGTCGTTAGCAAGTTGAGCAGAGACCAAGGAGGCCGTGCATGGCCCAAGCTTGGCAATCGAAGCACAAGGGGCTCGATGAGTCCTTGGCCCGCCGGGGCGTAGCGCTTGTGGTAGAGCCAGACCCGGCCCGCCGCGCGGAAGCTGCGGTCACGCTACGCAGCATGGGCTTCAAGACGCACGAGACCGGCTGCGGCGCGGTCGGCCAATTCATCGCGACGCAAATCACGGTGGATGTGTTGGTCGTCGACGTGGTGCTTCCGGACATGAACGGTCTGCAGCTGATCAAGCGCGTGCGCGGACTCTCGCCCGATGCGGTAATCGTCGCGACGGCCCCGCCGGGCGGCGCATGGGAAGCGACAGCCGCGCTTGCGGAGCAAGTGGGCGCCGATATCGCGCTCAGCCGGCTGTCCGGCGAAGCGCTGGGCGCCGTGCTCGCCGGGCGGCCTACGCCACGCGGCGACTATGAAGCGCGGGCTGATTAGGGCGGACCAGCGCCGCCCGCGCCGGCGTCGTCGTTGATGCAATCATGACGAGAGCCGCGCTCGCTCGAACCGCCGTGCCGGCGAGGCGCCGGCGGTCCGGGCCGGGCTTGCATCAGCTGCGCCGTTCACGCCCGGGCGGATGGACGCGAATCCAGGATTCCACCGCCGGCATGCGTTCGCGGATCG
>DASPMA010000397.1:0-4412 GCA_035627335.1 Binatia bacterium | reverse complement strand
ATGAAGATAGCGACGCCGGCCGCGCGCAATTGATCGCGGATGTGCAAGCGCGGGTGGACCGCGTGATGGAGCGCGCGCCTCAATGGTTTGGCCGCTTGCCGCAGGCGCCGCTCGAAGTACGGCGGGTGCCGCCGCTGCTCGAGGCGGGACAGCCAGGCGCGTACTACGAGCCGGCTTCGCTCGAGGGCGATACGCCGGGCATCTACTACATCAATCTGCGCAGCCTGGCGGAGATGACGAAGATTGATCTGCCGACGCAGGATTTTCATGAGGCCGTGCCTGGCCACCACTTCCAGATTTCGCTGGCGCAGGAGAACCGCGACGCGCCGCTGTTGCGGCGGCTCGTCTCTTTCAACGCCTACAGCGAAGGCTGGGCCCTTTACGCAGAACAGTTCGCGGACGAGCAAGGATTCTACGAAGGCGATCCGGTCGGGCGCATCGGCTATCTGCGCTGGCAGTTGTGGCGCGCGGTGCGGCTCGTCGTCGATACCGGGCTGCACTCCAAGGGTTGGACGCGCCAGCAGGCGATCGATTACGTGAGCGCCACGACCGGCGATGTGCCCGCGGTGATCGCCACCGAAGTCGATCGCTACATCGTCTGGCCCGGCCAGGCGTGCGGTTATGAATTGGGCCGGCGCGAGATTGCGCGCCTACGCGAGCATGCGCGCAACGAACTGGGCGCGGACTTCGATGTGCGCGGCTTCCACGACGCGGTTCTCTTGAGCGGCGAAGTCCCGCTGAGCGTGCTCAACACGTTGGTGCGCGATTGGATTCCTGAACAGCGCCGCCTGGCTGAACGCGAACGGCGCCGGCGTTAGCGCCATCAACACATCGTCGTGAGAAACGGACGTGTGATTACAAAACGCCGCGCGCGCGCCTCAAACTAGCCCCGTTCAAGCCGCTCGCTTGACGCGTCAACACCCGCGTCCGGGCGGTTTTCGGGAGGGACGTCCATGATGACTCACGCCAAGCGCGCGAGCTTATTGATCGCGCTTATTCTTACAGCCTGCGTCGCGCAATCGCCGCCGCCGCCAATGCCGCCGCCAGCTCCGCCTCCGCCGCCGCCCGTTGCGGCGCAGGAAGCGGACGAAGCGCTTGCTGTCACGGGTTCACGCGTGCGCGGTGCGCCAGAGCAGCGCGTGCCCCCGCCGCGGCTCTCGGCGCCGCCGTCGCCAACGGGCGTTATAGGCAATTACGCGCAGGCCGCGCCGCAGCCTATGCCGGGCGACATTGATCGCGACCGTTACGATAATGTCGATACGAATCCGATCTATGTCGTGGCTGAAGCGCCGGTTTCGACTTTTTCGATCGATGTCGACACGGCCTCGTATTCCAACGTCCGCCGTTTTCTGAATCAGGGGCGTCTGCCGCCGCAGGACGCGGTGCGCATCGAGGAATTAGTCAACTACTTCCGCTACGATTATCCGCTGCCGCAAAACCGCACGCAGCCTTTTTCCACCAACGTCACGGTTGCGCCCTCGCCTTGGGCCGAAGGGCGCCAACTCGTGCATATCGGCCTGCAGGGCTACAACATCGTGCCGCGCGAACGCCCGCCGCTGAACCTGGTGTTGCTCCTAGATGTGTCGGGATCGATGAATGCGCCGAACAAGCTGCCGCTGCTGCAGCAAAGCTTCCGGATGCTGATCGATCAACTGAACGAGCGTGATCGCGTGGCCATCGTCGTTTATGCCGGCGCGGCAGGCACCGTGCTCGAGCCCACGCCGGGCAACGAGCGCGGCCGCATCCTCGCGGCGCTCGACAGCTTGCGGCCCGGCGGCTCCACCGCCGGCGCAGAGGGGCTGCGGCAGGCCTACGCGCTCGCCGAGCAGAACTTCAACCGCAATTCCATCAACCGGGTCATCATCGGCACCGACGGCGACTTCAATGTCGGCATCGCCGATCCCGAACAATTGCAGGACTTCGTCGAGCGCAAGCGCGAGACCGGGATTTATCTCTCCGTGTTCGGCTTCGGCGGCGGCAATTACAACGACGCCCTGATGCAGCGCCTGGCGCAGAACGGCAATGGCGTCGCGGCATACATCGACACGCTGAACGAAGCGCGGCGCGTGCTGCGCGACGAGATGGCGTCGAACATGTTCTCGATCGCCAATGACGTGAAAATCCAGGTCGAGTTCAATCCGGCGCAAGTCGCGGAATACCGTCTGATCGGCTACGAGACGCGCATGCTGCGGCGCGAGGATTTCAACAACGACCAGGTCGACGCCGGCGAAATCGGCGCGGGCCACGCGGTGACAGCGATCTATGAGATCACGCCGGTCGGCGGGCGCACCTTCACCGAGCCGCTGCGCTACCAGCAAGGCGCGGCCCCGGCTTCAACGGCAGGCGAACTCGCTTTCCTGCGCATTCGCTACAAGCTGCCGGGCGAAGATAACTCGCGACTGATAGAACGACCGATCACGCGAAGCGATTTCGTCGCCAACATCAATGCCGCGCCGGAATACGCGCGCTTTGCCACCGCAGTTGCAGGCTACGGCCAGCTGCTGCGCGGCGATGCGTATCTGGATCGCGGCTATAGCTGGGACGACGTGATCAACCTGGCGCAGTCCGCGCGCGGACGCGACGAATTCGGCTGGCGCTCCGAATTCGTGCAGCTCGCCAGAGCCGCACAAACCGCGGCGGCTCTGCCAACGGCGCAGAACGCGCCACATGGGGGGCACTGAACACCAAACCTATTCCCCTCCCCGCGCAGCGGGGAGGGGGTTAGGGGGTGGGGCGTTGCAGAAAGCGCGCCTCAGCTTCCGCCACGATGATCTGTTGAACGCGCTCGGGATCCGACATTACTTCGGCATTGGTGAAGCGCAGAACTCGGAAGCCATTGTCGCGGAGCCAACAGTCGCGTTGCGCGTCCCTCTCCTGCGCGTCGCGTGAATCGTGGGCGCTGCCGTCAACTTCGACGACAAGCTTTGCGGCGCGGCAGGCGAAGTCGACGATGAACGGGCCGATTGGCGTCTGACGCCGGAAATGCGAGCGGCTTAAGCCCGCATGACGCAACTAACTCCAGAGCAGCTTCTCAGCTTCCGTCATGGACTGGCGGAGCGTGCGTGCAACCGCGATCGTGTCGGCGATGTGGAAGCGGTCGGTTTGTGGTTTGCGTGTGGAGTTGCGCATGGCTCAGCCTTTTTCTAAGGCGCCCCACCCCTAAATCCCCTCCCCGCTTTGCGAGGAGGGGACTTGGAGCTGTGTTGTTACGCGGCCCACACGAGCCGCACGGCGCCCTCTTCCGCCGCTTCCTGCAACTCGGCGTCCAGGAACGGGCCGTTCATTACAGGCTTCAGCGCTTGCGCGAGATCGGCTTCGACGTATTCGCGCGCGTCGCGTTCGTCGTGTTGGACGACGAGGATGTGCGTGGCGCCCAGGAGTTGGGCCTGGGGCCATTGTTCGTGGGCGGCCAGGCGCTTTTGCAGGTTGCCGGTGCGCGAGAGGAACAGGGGCGTCCAGCCGCGGCCGGCGGGGCCGGGACGGGCGAAGCAATACACAGCCGGGCCGGCCGCGAATTGCTCAGTCGGGCGATGCACGCTGAAACGGTGCAAACGACCTGAAATTCCACGGAAAATCGCTTCGGACATAGCGCGCCCCTCTCTCACTCGTTCTTTGAATGTTCTACAAATACCGCGAGTCAGATGTTCTTGTAAAGTTCTATTGCGCTCCCGATCTCAAAAGACCCGCGCCGTCTCCCCACCTTTCGCGTGAGAACGGAGCCTGCGATCATCATGGGCATGTCACACCACGCGCACGGCTCGCGTGCGGAACAAATTGCGGAAGCGGAACGGCGCTGTGCCGACGCAGGCGAGAGCCTGACGCCGCTGCGCCGACGGGTGCTGGAGCTGCTGCTGGATCAGCCCGGGCCGGCCAAGGCGTACGACCTGTTGCCGCTGTTGGATTCCGAGAAGCAGGCCAAGCCGCCGACGATTTATCGCGCGCTCGATTTTCTCGTGCGCCAAGGGCTCGCGCACCGGATCGAGAGCCTCAATGCGTTCGTGGCGTGCGATGTCGGCGCGTGCGAACGTTCGACCATATTTCTCATCTGCGAAAAGTGCGGTGCAGCCGAGGAGTTCGATGCTGGGCACGCCCTAGTGGATTTGAAGGATGCGGCGAAGAAGGACGGGTTCGCCATTCGGCGCACCATGATTGAAGCATCGGGGCGGTGCTCCGCGTGCCAAGCGTGACCCATCCGGCGCCCCTGCCCGCGCCGCTCTATCAGGGCAGCGTCAATTCCTGGGAATGCGACGACGGCGGACATTTGAACGTTCGCTTCCATTTCGAGCGGGCGATGATCGGGCTTGCGCACTTCGCGCGCGCTCTGGAAATGCCGCGCGCGGCAGCCGGCGCGACGCTTGCGCCGCTCGAGGCGCACATCCGGTTTCTGAAGGAGGCGCGGCCGGGCGCGCCTT
>DASPMA010000396.1:0-6077 GCA_035627335.1 Binatia bacterium | reverse complement strand
GCGCCGGCCTTCTCGTCACCGACATGTTCTCGCCCTCGCTCAACATGAACACCGGCGATTGGTCCGTCGGCGTCGCCGGCTATTGGTTCGAGAGCGGGGAGATCGCCCACCCGGTCAGCGAAGTCACCGTCGCGGGCAATCTGCTCGAGATTTACGCGCGCTTGCGCTGCGGCAGCGATCTGGACAATCGCGGCTCGCTCGAAACCCCCAGCCTCATCGTGGATGACCTTGCAATCGGCGGCAGCTGACCTTTCCCTTCTCGAAGCCGCCGCGCATGAAGCCGGCGCCCTCGCCCGCGATATGTTATCGAGGCCCTTCAAGACATACACGAAGGGCGCGCTCGGCCCCGTGACCGAGATCGATTACGCGGTCGACGAGCTGCTCGCAAAGAAGTTGCTCGACGCGCGGCCCGATTACGGTTGGCTGTCAGAGGAAACGCCGGACGATCCCGCGCGCCGCATCGGCAAAGCGCGCACTTTCATCCTCGATCCGATCGACGGCACGGGAGCGCTAGTCGGCAAGTCGCCGCAATGGACCATCTCCATCGGCATCGTCGAAGACGAGCGCGCGTTTGCAGGCGCGATCTACAATCCCATGACTGACGAGATGTTCTTGGGGGCCGAGGGCGTCGACGCCACGCTCAATGGCAGGCGCGCGCGCGCCAGCCTGCGCGAGACGCTCGATGGCGCACGCATGATCGGCCAGCCGAGCCGCTTTGCGCCGAAGAAGTGGCGGGAGCCCTGGCCAAAAATGGAGATCATCGAGCGCCAGTCGATCGCCTACCGCATGGCGCTGGTGGCCGCCGGCATGGGCGACGCGACGCTTCTGTTCGGTTACAAGAACGAGTGGGACATCGCCGCGGGCGTCGCCATCGTGCAGGCGGCAGGCGGGGTCGTCACCGACCTTTATGGCGAGGCGATCAGGCTCAATCAACGCGATCCTCGAGCGCCGGGCGTGGCCGCGTCTGGCGCGGCGCTGCACCCTCTGATAATCGAGCGCACGAAAGCCTTCCCCGATCCGCGTAAAGCAGAAAGCAGATGAGCGAACAACGTCAACTCCTACACCTTGTCATCGGCGGCGAGCTGAAAGACCTCGACCGTCCGGAATTCGCCGACCTTTCCCAAGTCGATTTCATCGGCGCCTACCCGAACTACCGCGCGGCCTACGACGCCTGGAAAGGCGCGGCGCAGCGCACTGTCGATAATGCGCGCATGCGCTACTTCATCATTCACGCCCACCGCCTGCTCGATCCGGAGACGGACGAGCACGGCAAATGATCTGAGCATGAAGCGAGGCGGGTTGTTCGGGCGGCTGTGGCGTGGGTACGTCTCGCGCTACCTGCGCGACATCGCGTTGCTCGTTCCTGTGCTGGCTATCGTAGCGGCCGCAGGCATCTCCTACGCGCTGATCCTGAAATACGCGACGGACGGCATCATCGCGCGCGACGTGACATTCGTGATCTGGGCGCCCATTGCAGTGCTGGTGGCTGTCACGGTGCGAGCGATTGCGCTCTGGGGCCAGGCCATCCTCTCGCAGTCGATCTCGCTCAAAGTTCTGCGCGACCTGCAGCAGGCGATGTTTTCCAAGCTGATGGACGTGGATTTTGCGCGCTACGCCCGCGAAGAGCCGGGCCGGCTCGTCTCGCGTTTCACCAACGACATCAACGTTGTCAGCGAAACCTTGGTGCGCGGGGGGCAATCCATCATCCGCGACACCCTCACGCTGATCGGCGCCCTCGCATCGATGCTGTGGTTCGACTGGGTGCTGACGCTGGTCGTAATCGGCGCTTTCGCCTTGGCCGGGCGGCCGCTGCAGCTGATCGCCAAACGCGCCATGCGCCAGACCCATGCCGCACAGGAGCAGATGGGAACGCTCTCGGCGCTGCTGATGGAGACTTTCAGTTTCGCGCGTGTCGTGAAGACGTATGGACTGGAGGATCGCGAGAAGGAACGGGCGAAGGGCGCGTTTGAAGTGCGGCGGAAGCTGGCGATGAAACTCGCCCACAGCCGCGCCGGCACGGTGCCGCTGATGGAGATCGTTGGCGGGATCGCCCTCGCCGGGGTTCTATGGATCGCCGGCTTCCGCATCCTTGGCGGCTTCATGACCGTGGGGGACCTCATCGGCATGATCGGCGCTGTTGGCGTGGCGGCGCCCGCCGCGCGCGCGCTGGGCCAAACCAACACGCTTGTCTCGGAAGCGTCCGCCGCTTTGCAACGCATCTTCGGTCTGATTGACGAGCCGGTGGCGATCCTCGACAAACCGGGCGCTAAGCCCCTGGCGCTCAAGGAAGGCCGCGTCACGTTCGAGAACGTCTCGTTCGCCTATGGCGACGCACCCGCGCTGAACGAGGTGAGCTTCACGGTGGCGCCCGGCGAAACCGTCGCGTTCGTCGGCCCCTCCGGCGCGGGCAAATCGACGATCTTCAACCTGCTCCCCCGCCTTTACGACGCCAGCTCCGGTCACGTGCGCATCGACGGACAGGACGTGCGGGACGTGCAAGTCGCCTCCGTCCGCGCCGCCATTTCGCTGGTCGCGCAGGAAGCGGCGCTCTTCAACGACACGATACGCGCCAACATCGCGCTTGGCCGGCCCGGCGCGACGCGCGCCGAGATCGAAGAGGCCGCACGCAACGCGGCCGCGCACGATTTCATCGCCGAGCTGCCCAACGGCTACGATACTATCGCCGGCGATCGCGGCGCGAACCTCTCCGGCGGGGAACGCCAACGCATCGCGCTCGCCCGCGCCTTCCTGCGCGACGCGCCGATCCTGCTGCTCGACGAAGCCACCAGCGCGCTCGACGCTGAAAGCGAGGCCAAGGTCCAAGACGCGCTCGCGCGTCTCGCCAAAGGACGCACGGTGCTGGTGATCGCCCATCGTTTGTCCACTGTGCGCGACGCCGACCGCATCCTCGTGCTCGACGGCGGGCGCATCGTCGAGTTCGGCGCGCACGGCGATCTGATGGCGCGGAACGGCCTCTACACGCGCCTTAGCCGCCTCCAGTTCCAGGCCGAATAGCCTGGCTCATTCGCGCTGAAGCAAGTCGTCCAGAGGAATTTTCGCCGAGAGCTTCTGATTGAACGCGGCCTTGATGGCCTTCGCGTCGCAATGGTTTTCAACCCATTCGATGAAAGGCTCGCCATTGCCCTGCGCGAGATAGCGCTCGAAGAAATAGTCGATGATGCCGGTCTTGCCATATTTGACGTGCAGGTACTTCACGCCCAATTGCTCCACCGCCTTTTCAATCGGCACGCCCATTTTCAGGTGCTTGTAGAGAACGGCCATCGCCCCCGCCCGGTCCGCTCCGGATTTGCAGTGCATGAGTGCGGGGTACTTGATCGTGTCGAACAGGTCTTTGGCGCGCACAATCTGGGCCAAGCTTGGCGCCTCACGCGAGAACATGCGCACGTCGATCAGGTCGATGCCATGCTTCTCGCAAGCCTCACGTTCTAGCGCATAATAGCCCGTGTCCGATTTGCCCCGGAGGTTGAGGATCGTCTTGATCCCCATCTTGGCATAGCGCTCGATCGCCTGTGGAGACGGCTGGTTGGCGCGCGCCATCACGCCAGGCTCGATCCAGTGGAAATTGGAGAAGCGAGCGCGCAGGAACCCGTGGTCGGACCAAACCAGGTCGCGCCGCGCCCGCCGCCGCCCTTCGGGCGTCGTCAAGTCGAAGCGGGACGGCGGGTTGGCCGGGGTCATGTCCTTCACAAGGTGCTGTGGCTGGCGCGAAGCGGGCGCGGCCCCGTATAAGGGGCCGACCCGCGCCTCGGAAGGCGCCGCACCAGCGGATACATGCGCTCGATCCTCGGAAATCCCTTCGTCCAGTTCCTGATCGGGCGAACCATTGGGCTCTATATGCTCTTCGTCGGCGTCACCACGCGCTGGACGCGGGTCAACCGCGCGGCGGTCGAGCCGTTCTGGCGCTCTGACGGCGGCAAGGTGATCGGGTGTATCTGGCATGGACGGTTTTCGCTGATCCATAAGAATTGGGCATTCGGTCCGGGCATTCCAAAGGCGAAAATGCTGATCTCGCAGTCGCGCGAAGGCGGCATCGTGGCGCACACCTCGCGCACGGTGGGCGCGGAAGTCATCCGCGGCTCCGCCGCCAAGCGCGGTCAGCAGAAAGGCGGCGTCGAGGCGATGCGCGCCATGGCGCGGCATATTGAAGAGGGCGGCGTTATCGCGATGACGCCGGATGGACCGCGCGGGCCGCGCATGCGCGTCAAACGCGGGCCGATCCAACTGGCCAAGCTCGCCGGCGCGCCGCTGATAGGCGTAATCTGGTCCACCTCGAACCGCATCGTGTTCGACAGCTGGGATCGCTTTATCCTGCCATTGCCCTTCGGCCGCGGCGCCCTGATCTGGACTGATCCGATCGACCCGCCAGCGATAGACGCGAGCGACGCCGAATTCGAAGCCGTGCGGCTGAAACTCGAAAGCGAAATGAACCGCATCGCCGCCGAAGCGGACCGCATCGCCGGTGTCGAGGCGATCGAACCTGCGCCGGCCAAAGACGAGCCGCCGCAAGAGACGCAAGCCGTGGCGGCGCAGTGAGTTTTTCCCCGGCTCTCGCCCTCTATCGCGCGCTCAGCTGGATTGCAGGCGCCGGCGCGGGCGCGTGGCTTAGCTCACGCGCGCGGCGGGGCAAGGAAGATGCGGCGCGCATCGGGGAACGCTACGCGCGCTATGCGCAGGCGCGGCCAGGCGGCGCGGTCGTCTGGCTGCACGCGGCCAGCATCGGCGAAAGCGGCGTGGCCCTGACGCTGATCGAGGCGCTCGCGGCGCGTGATCCGTCTCTCTCGTTTCTGCTTAGCACCGGCACGCGTACCTCCGCCGAACTCGTCGCGCGCCGCGCGCCGCAGCGGACCACGCACGTGTACGCTCCCCTGGATCGGCCGGACGTAGTGCGGCGCTTTTTCGATCACTGGCGGCCCGACCTCGGCGTGTTCGTCGAAAGCGAAGTCTGGCCGAACCTCATTTTGGAAGCGCATGCGCGGCGCGTACCGTTGGCGCTTGTGAACGCACGCATGAGTCCCAAGTCGCTACGCCAATGGCGCAGTCTGCCTGCGGCCGCCCACAGCCTGCTCAGCGCGTTTGCTTTCGTCTCGGCCGCCGATGCGCGCACGGCGGCAGCACTGAGCGAATTGCGCGGCCGGCCCGTGAACACGCTAGGCAACCTCAAGCTCGCCGCCCCCGCGCCGCGCATCGATGCGCGAGCGAAAGAGGCGCTGGCGAAAGAGATTGGCGGGCGCCGCCTATGGCTCGCAGCGTCCACGCACCACGGCGAAGACGTCATCGCGCTCAATGCGCACCACATACTTCGCCAAACCTTCCCCGACGCGCTGCTAATCATCGCGCCGCGCCATCCCGAGCGCGGCGAAGCTATCTCCAATCTCGCCGGCGACGCGCCTCTGCGCTCGCGCGGGCGAGCCGCCGAGGGCGTCCCCTGTTATATCGCCGACACGCTGGGCGAACTTGGCATGCTGTATGATCTTGCCCCGGTCTCGCTGGTCGCGGGCAGTTTGCTGCCGCATCTCAAGGGCCATAACCCGGTCGAGCCGGCGCGCCTTGGGTCTGCGATGATCACCGGGCCTTACGTCGAGAGCTTTGAAGATCTGTTCGATGACCTCTTCGCCGCCGGCGGCGCCGCAAAGGCGGCCAGTGCGGAAGACCTGGCGGAGACGGTCAAGCGGCTGTGGAGCGATGAGACTGCTCGGGCGGCGCAGGTTGGCGCCGCGCGGGCGGTGATCGCGAAAGGCGCAGACGCGGCTGAGCAAACGGTCACCGCGCTACAATCATTGCTTCCCGTGCACGCCGAGACGAGAGCCGCCGATGCGTCCGCCTGAGTTCTGGAAGGCCGACGTCAGCGGACGCGACACGGCGGGCGTGCTGCGCGCTCTGCTGACGCCGGTGTCGTGGGCGTACGCCGCCGTCGCGGCGCATCGCTATCGCACCACCATCACGCGCCACGCGCCCGTGCCGGTTGTCTGCCTCGGAAATCTCACGGTGGGCGGCGCGGGCAAGACCCCGCTCGCCCGCGCCATCCGCGCCAAGCTCGGTCCGACGGCGCACACGCT
>DASPMA010000395.1:0-3445 GCA_035627335.1 Binatia bacterium | reverse complement strand
CCGAACGCATCGACCGCCAGAGGCATTCCGTGGAAGTGCCCGCCCGAAGTGATGAGATCGAGATCGTACTTCTCCGCCGACGTATTGAGGTCGATCGGATTGTCCGTGACGCTCTGCGCCTCGATCACCATCGTCGCCTCCGCGCGCGCGACCAGATCGAGGCATGGACCTAGCACCTGCGCCGCGCAGCGCAGATTGTACGGATCCTGAATCTGCCCATCGAAGGCGTGCTTCACGTCGGTGCTGACGTCCTGCAGGCCATAGCCTTCGAGCAACGCGAACACCCACCGCGCCACAACTTGCGAACCGGCGTGCTGGCGAAGCCGATGTAAATCCTCGCGGAACGGCCTGCCGGCGCCGCGCATCGCTTGCACATGCAGCGCCGTCGTCAACGCCGCCGCTTCGATCAGGCGCCGCATGCCCGCGGTCGCCAACGCGCCCCAGGCGTTCGCGTATTGGCAGCCATTGTTCAGCGCGAGGCCCTCTTTCATTTCAAGTTCGACCGGCGCGAACGAGACATTCGCGTCCTTCAGGAACGTCTTCGTCTCCACCGCGCCCTCACCGCGCAGCACCCGTCCTTCGCCGATCACCACGGCAGCCATGTGCGAAAGTGGCGCAAGATCGCCGCTGGCCGACACGCTGCCCTGACGCGGGATCGCCGGCGTCACGCCCTCATTCAGCATCGCGATCAGCGCCTCGATGACCACAGGCCGCACTACGCTGCGTCCGCGCGCCAGCGAAGCGGCGCGCAGAAACGTCGTGGCCCGCGCGACCGGCGCCGGCGCGTAGGGTCCGACGCCGGCGCAATGCGACACGATCAGATTGCGCTGAAGCTTCTTCAGGTCTTCCGGACTGACATAGTCGCGATAATTGCTGCCGAAGCCGGTGTTGAGACCGTAGACGCGCTTGTCCGGATTGGCCGCAATCTCACGCTCCGCCGCGGCGCGGAAATCCGCCAGCCGCTGGCGCGCGCTTGGCGCCAAGGCCACCTTGGCGCGGCCAAAGGCGACGTTCTCGATGTCCGCCAGCGAGACTTGACTGTTTACGTCCAGCGTTACGGTGCGTGTCATTAGGGACTCAAAGGCGCCAAAGGCCGGAGACCTAGCGTAAACCATATCCCGAAGCGAGCACTCCAGCGGCGCCGCCTTTGCTCCCGACGGCTCAACTCACCGGGGAAGGACGCCGCCCATGCTCATCTGTGCCGCTTTGATGCTGACCGTCAGCTTGGCCGAAGTCCCTTCGCTCGCCGCCGAAGTGGAAACCGGCGCACGCGCATTAACCGCGCAGAGCGAAATCACGCCTGACTTTCTGGCCGACATTCGCGAATTTTCCGGCGACGCCGAGCGCCTCTCGGCCGCGCTGCGCGAGGCCGGCGTCGAGCAGGATTTGCCCTGCATCTTCCACGGAATCGGCGAAGACGCGCTCGAGCGCGTTACCGAGTTCGAAGCCGCGGACACGCAAGCAGAACGCGACACAGCGTTCACCAATCTCCGCGTGCTGCTCGACGACGCGATTCTGATCGCGCCGATGGCTGCTGCGGCGGCTGCCGACGCGGCGGCGGGAGCGGAAGTCGCTAGGCGCTAAGCGTACTTCACCGAGCAGCCGTAGGGCGTCGTTTCGGCGACCTGTACCGCACGGCCCGCTTCGATATCCGCAAGCGCAGCACGCACATAGTTGGTTGCGCCTTCCAATGACGACGGGCGCGCGCTCGGACGATCGTCGATCGCGCCTTGGTAGAGCACCGCGCCGGTCGGACTGATGATGAACATATGCGGCGTGTTGCGCGCGCCGTAGGCCCGGCCCATCACGCCGGTTGGATCGAGCAGCGTCGCCGTTGGCGCCGCGTTGTCTGTGCGCACGCGCGCGACGGCGCCGGGGCCATCGAGATAGCCTTGCTCGCCCTGGGCCGACGAGATCACTTGCAGCCAGACGACGCCGTCCGCCGTGGTTTCGCGCTGGAGCGCCTGCATGTTGCCGGCGTCGTAGTGCTTCCGCACATAGGGGCAGCCATGGTTGGTCCATTCCAGAACGACCGTCCGCCCGCGGAATTCGGCCAACGTTCGCGTCGCGGCGCTTGCGTCCTGGACGGAGAAGGCCGGCGCCTGCGCGCCCGTCTCGACCGCCGCTTCGGCATTGCGATTGCCCATGAACACGACGCTGACTCCGGCCAGCACCGCCACCGCACCGCCGGCCATCATCAGGCCCCGCCTGGAAATCTGAGTCATCGTGCTTCTCCCTCAATCGTCTCCAGGATTAGAGCCTCGCTCAGCAATTGCGGCAAGACCAGAGGCTCTCCGTCCGGCGGATAATAGATGTATAGCGGCACGCCAGCGCGGCCATGTTCGGTCAAGGCGGCTGCAATGGTTTCATCGCGATTGGTCCAGTCCGCGACGAGATAGGCGATGTCATCATTCTCGAAGGCCTGCGCCACGCGCGGCGTGAACGCGGCCGCTTCATTGACCTTGCACGTGACGCACCAGGCTGCGGTGAAGTTCACAAACACGCCGCGCGCTTCGCTTCGCAATTCTGACACGCGCGCCGGGCTCCAGGGCTCTGAGGCGAGCAAGGCCTCGCTCTCCACACCGAACAGCGGCCGCCATGTGAATATCGCCGTCAGCGCAAGCGCAGCCAACCCGGCCGCAAGCCAGATCCGGCCCCAGCGCGCAACGAACAGCGCAAACGCCAGCGCCGCGGCGATGCTCAGAAGCGCCAGCACGCCCGACGGGCCGGTTTGTTCGGCGAGCACCCACACGAGCCAGACGGCGGCTGCGAACATCGGGAACGCGAGCACGTTCTTCGCCCGCTCCATCCAGGTTCCGGGCTTTGGGATGAGGCGTTGCAAGCCGGGCGCGAAATGCAACAGCGTCAACGGCAGCGCGAAGCCCAAGCCGAGCGCGGCGAAAATCGCCAGCATGGTCGCCGGCGATTGGGTGAGGGCCAAACCGAGCGCGCCGGCCATGAACGGCGCGGTGCACGGCGTTGCGGCGATCACGGCAAGCACGCCCGTGAAGAACGCTCCCGCATCACCACTCCGCGCGGCCAGGCCGGCGCCGATATTCTGCGTCCCGCCGCCAATGTTGAAGACGCCAAGCAGATTCAGGCCGATCACGAAGAAAAGCAGGGCGAGCGCGCTCGTGACCCATGGCGCCTGAAGCTGAAAACCCCAGCCGACGGATTCGCCGGCCTCGCGCAAGACGAGCAGCAGCAGCGCCAAAGCGAGGAACGTCGCCATCACGCCCACGAAATAGAGACCGCCATGGCGGCGCACTTGCCCCGCCTGCGCGCCGCCCGCGAGCGACAGCGCTTTCACGGAAAGCACCGGAAGGACGCAGGGCATGATATTGAGGATGAGCCCGCCGAGGAACGCCAATGCGATTGCTGTAAAGAGCGTCGCAAGGTCGAGTGAGGCGCCAGTCGCGTACTGAACGCCGGAAGTGCCGGGCAG
>DASPMA010000394.1:0-3506 GCA_035627335.1 Binatia bacterium | reverse complement strand
GTTCACTGCCGGATCGGGCATAACTGCATAGCGGCGCAATCGAAGGGCAAGGCTGAAGGGGAAAAGCGATGTGTGACGAGCGGACTGAGCGTGACGACGCAGCCTTCCTGGAGCGCACGGGGCAAACGCGGCGCAGGTTCGGCGCACTATCGCTTGCAGCGCTTGCGGCCTGTGCAACGCCGCCAAGCGATCCGCACGAGGTGCGTGAACAAGATGTGCGCGTGACGACGCCGGACGGTGTGGCGGATGCCTACTTCGTGCATCCCGCAACAGGCCGTCACGCCGGCGTGCTGATGTGGCCGGATATTCGCGGGATACGACCCGCGTTTCGCACCATGGGTAAGCGGCTGGCGCAATCGGGCTACGCCGTGCTGGTGGTCAACCCGTATTATCGCACGCGGCACGGAGTCGTGGTCACCGAAGGCGAGAGCTTCTCCGATCCGCCGGTGCGCGAGCGGCTCATGGGGCTGAGGAATTCCCTCACGCCGCAGACGCAAGAGACCGACGGGCGGGCTTTCGTGCAATTTTTGGATGCGCAACGCGTGGTGGATACGCGGCGCAAGCTTGGCGTCATGGGGTACTGCATGACGGGCGCCTTCATGTTGCGCACGGCGGCGGCCGTGCCGGAGCGCGTTGGCGCCGGCGCGTCGTTTCACGGCGGCGGTCTCGTGACCGACAGTCCCGAAAGCCCGCACCTGCTCGCGAGCCGCGTGCGAGGCGGCTATCTTTTCGCGATCGCGCAGAACGACGACGAGGCGGAGCCGAATACAAAGACGGTGCTTCGCGATGCGTTCGCGGCGGCAAATGTACCGGCGGAGATCGAGGTGTATCCGGCGCGGCACGGCTGGTGCGTCCTGGACGGCCAGGCCCACGACCAGGTGCAGGCTGATCGCGCCTGGGCTCGGTGCCTGGCGCTGTTCTCCACAGCGCTGGCCTGACCGACTCAGCTTAGGCGTGGGGGATGAGCGCCGCCGCGAGGCCGAAATTCCAGGATACCGCCTTCCTCGGCGTCGAACGCTCGCTAACGGGCCGGCGCTGGCGCGCGCGCGATGCCGACATCGGCATGGTCGAGGCGCTGCGGCGGCGGTTTGCGCTACCGGAGATCGCCGCGCGCCTGCTTGCGGCGCGTGGCGTGGCGCCGGATGACGCCGAAGCGTTCCTGATCCCCACGCTGAAGACGCACTTTCCCGATCCGTCGTCATTCCAGGACATGGATGAAGCGGCGCGCGTGATCGAAGACGCCATTGTCAGTGGCCGCTCCTGCGCCGTGCTCGCGGATTACGATGTTGATGGCGGATCGTCGGCTGCGCAGCTCGTGCGCTATTTCCGCGCGCGGGGGCGCGAGCTGAAAATCTACGTGCCGGACCGGATGAAGGAGGGCTACGGCCCGAACGTGCTCGCGTTCGAGCGACTGAAGGCTGAGAGCGTCGAACTGGTGATCACGGTCGATTGCGGCGCGGCGGCTGAAGCGCCGCTAAACGCCGCCGCCGATCTTGGGCTCGACGTTATTGTGCTGGACCACCACCTCATGAGCGGGCCGCCTCCGAAAGCGCGCGCCGTGGTGAACCCGAACCGGTTGGACGATCGCTCGGGCCAGGGCCATTTGACGGCGGCAGGCGTCGTGCTGGTCGCACTCGCCGCCGTGAACCGAGAGGCGCGCAAGCGCGGGTCGATCGGCGCGAACAATCTGCCCGATCTCATTCAGATGCTCGATCTCGCCGCGATCGGCACGGTGTGCGACGTGGCGCCGTTGACCGGCTTCAATCGCGCCATTGTCGCGCAAGGGCTGAAGATCCTGCGCAATCGCAAGAACCTTGGGCTGACTGCGCTCGCGGAAAATGCCGGGCGCAAGGAGCACGCGACGGTCTACGATTTCGGCTTCATTCTGGGGCCTCGGATCAATGCAGGCGGCCGCGTGGGCGATGCCTCGCTGGCGACACGGTTGCTTTCAACGGAAGACGCCGAGGAAGCGCGAGAACTTGCCGCGACCCTGGAAGCGCTGAACCAAGAGCGCCGCGCGCGCGAAGCGGAGATGCTCGCGGAGGCGGAAATGGAAGCGCTAGCGGAGGCGGAGAAGCGAGCGGTTGTAATCGTGGGTTCGCCGCGTTGGCATCCGGGCGTGATCGGCATCGCGGCCGGGCGGCTGAAGGATCGGCTGATGAAGCCCACCATCGTGCTCGGCGGCGTCAGCGAGCATGAGCCCGCGAAGGGCTCGGGTCGCTCGACGCCCGGTGTGAACCTCGGCGCCGCTGTAGCGCGCGCGAAGGCCGAAGGCTTGCTGATCAATGGCGGCGGACACGCGGCAGCGGTAGGGCTCACGGTGGAGTGGGACAAAGTCGAGGCGCTGCGCGGTTTTCTTTCAGACGCGCTTGCCGATCAGATTGCCTCGGCCGCCGGCGAAGCGCGCGCGTTGTCGGTGGACGCGGCGGGGGCCGTCGGCGCGATGGACCTTGATCTGATCGATGCCTGTGATCGGATCGGGCCGTATGGGCAAGGCCATCCCGAGCCGGTGTTTGCGCTGCCGGACGTGCGCGTGTGCTACGCCAAGCTGGTGAAGGAAGAGCATGTGCGCTTTACGCTGGAAGATGCACGCGGCGCCCGCATCGGCGGCATCGCGTTCCGCGCGATGAAGTCGCCGCTGGGCGAGGCGCTGATGAAGCGCGACGGGACATTCCACGCCGCCGTCAGGCTCAAGCGCAACGAGTGGAACGGCAGCGTGCGCGCTGAAGTGGAGATCGTGGATCTAGCTTTCGCCGGATAAGCGCCGACGAGCGCCGGCTTCCAGCCGGCAATCACTGTTTCAATCTCACTAACCGTTGTTGAACCAAAAGCGCCGGCTAGAAGCCGGCGGTCCTTAGTTGCACTAACCGCGCGCACCGTGTTTGTTGCTGGCATGACAGCATCACTTCCCGAAAAAGGCATGGCGTGGGAGGCCATCGAGGCGCGGCTGCGCGAGAAGGCGGCGGGCGACGTCAAATGGCGCGAGGGCCGCACAGGGCTCTACATCTTCAATGCGGGCGAAGAGGTCGAGCGGGTGAAGAAGGCGGCCTACGCCATGTTCTCGGAAGAGAACGGGTTGGGCCCCGCGGCATTTCCCAGCTTGGCGCAGATGGAGCGCGAAATTGTCACCTTTGGCTTGTCGCTGCTAAACGCGCCCGAGGGCGCCGCCGGTGGCATGACAAGCGGCGGCACGGACTCCATCGTGATGGCGGTGAAGGCTGCCCGTGATTACGCGCGCGCGAAAGGCAAGAGCGGACCGCTCAACATCGTCACGCCGTATTCGGCGCATCCCGCTTTTCACAAAGCGGCGATGATGATGGATCTCGAAGTGCGGCGCACGGCGCTGAAGGACTACTTGGCGGACGTGACAGCGATCAACGACGCGGCGGATGAGCAGACGATCATGATCGTGGGCTCGGCGCCGTGTTTTCCTTTCGGGCTGATCGATCCGATCGCGGAGCTTGGCGCACTCGCGCAGCGACGCGGGCTTTGGCTGCATGTCGATG
>DASPMA010000393.1:0-4496 GCA_035627335.1 Binatia bacterium | reverse complement strand
GATCGACATTGGTGTGAATCTGCTCGCCTGTCTTGCGGATGCCGGCGCCGAACGGCGCGAACGAGCCGCCGTCCTTCAGCGCGCGGTGCGCGGTGTCGAACAGATATTCGTAGGTGTCCTGCAGGTGCCGCTGCAGCATCTTCAGCCCTTCGCCGACTCGCGCTGCTCACGAAGCGTGCGCGCGCGGTCCTCAACCAGGCCCACGATATGGTCGATCATGGACACGTTGTCGACCTTATGATCGGCTTGGCCCGCCACATAGACCATGCCCGCGCCCTTGCCGCCGCCGGTGAAGCCGAGATCGGTCATGAGCGCTTCGCCGGGTCCGTTGACGACGCAGCCGATGATGGAAAGCGTGATCGGCTCCGGAATGTGCGCGAGCCGCTTTTCGAGTTCGTCCACCGTCGCGATCACGTTGAAACCCTGCCGGGCGCAGGACGGGCACGCGATGATGGTCACGCCCCGCTGACGCAGGCCGAGCGACTTCAATAAGTCGTTGCCGACCTTGATCTCCTCGACTGGGTCGGCAGCGAGCGAAACGCGGATGGTGTCGCCAATACCGGCCCAGAGCAGCGATCCCATGGCGATCGAGGACTTCACCGTCCCGGTGCGCAGCGCACCTGCTTCGGTGACGCCAAGATGCAGCGGGGCGTCCGTGGCTTCCGCGAGCATCTGATACGCCGCCGACGTCAGGAACGCGTCGGAGGCCTTCACGCTGATCTTGTATTCGCGGAAATCGTGCTCTTCGAGGATGGCGGCATGCGCCAGCGCGCTCTCCACCATCGCTTCGGGGCAAGGCTCCCCGTACTTCTCAAGCAGATGCTGTTCGAGCGAACCGGCATTCACGCCGATGCGGATGGCGCAGCCATGGTCCTTCGCGGCCTGGACCACCTCCTTCACGCGCTCGGCTTTGCCGATGTTGCCGGGATTGATGCGCAGACACGCCGCGCCCGCCATCGCCGCCTCGATGGCGCGGCGATAGTGAAAGTGAATGTCGGCGACGAGCGGGACCTTCGCGGTTCGCGCGATCTCGGCGAACGCTGCCGTTGAGTCTTCATCTGGGCAAGAGACGCGCACGATATCCGCGCCCGCCTCCTCCAGCCGCCGGATTTGATCGATGGTGGCCTTCGCGTCCGGCGTCGGCGTATTCGTCATCGATTGTACCGTGATCGGCGCATCGCCGCCCACCTCGACGTTCCCCACGCGGATCTTGCGCGAGTGACGCCGTACAATCCGCCTCCAAGGGCGGATGTGGTGAAGGTCGGCGTTCGCGCCGTCCATGGTGACGATGGTTCCTTTCAGGCCGGAAATAGCGCTTCGGGCGGGGCCCTAACAGTCCTGCCGACTGCGGCTAGCTGCGCGGGGGTGTGATCTGGGCCGAGACGACCGGCTGGATTTCATCGATCTGGCGGCCCAGCACCGGCATGCCGGCCGTGCCCAGGAGCCCAGCCGAAGCGCCGTTTACGTAGAGCTCGAACGCACCGCCATCGCGGGCGTGAAGCGTCCAGCCTGGACTGGCGTCGGGCCGATAGACGTCACCCGGTTGAAGGGTACGCGACAGGAACACAGTGCCATCGGGCCCGCGGGCCTCGAGCCAGGCTTCCGACATGGCCCGGATTTCGACCACCCGGCTTTCCACCCCGGAGGCGGAAACCGGCGCCGTCTGCTGTTTGGCTTCCGGAAGAGGCGCTGACGCCGCTGCATGCTCGGCAGGGGCTTCACGATCGGCTCGCATCTCGAATGCCCGCCAGCCGACGAAAAGCGCAGCCAAAATCACCAACCCTGCTGCGATCGCCCAGGGGCGCTCCTTGCGCGGGCGTGAGGCTGGCGTGCGCATTTGCGGCTGGGTTCCCTCCCGGGTCAGCGCGCACTCGTCTTGGAATTGGTCGACGATGGCCTTTTCATCAATGCCGAGTTCGCGGGCATACGATCGCAGGAACGCGAGCGCGTAGGCTTTGCCCGGCAGCAGCTTGACGTTCATCTCCTCAAGCGCCTCGAGGAATTCACGCCGCACGCGAATGCGCTCGGCCACCTCGTCCAGCGACCAGCCGCGCTGGCGGCGCGCCTCGGCAAGCTTGCGGCCCGCGCGCCATGCGGGATCAAGCTCCGGCGGCGGCGCAGGCGCCTGCGTCCGTTGCGCACGCGTATCGAGCGTTTCTGGCTCGTTCTGCTGCGGAGTTGGTACCTGGTGAAGCATTAGCGCGTCGGTCAGTCCCTAGAGACCATACGTTTACAAAGGCAAATTTTACGCCACCGAGGAAGCTTAATCGCGAATCAGGATTTCCTCAACGCAGTGGGTGAACGCATCACAGTGCGTATCCGTTCTTGGCCGCGAATTCTGTGAGTTCGGCGCGAATGGACGCACCACTTCCCCCGTTCATCATGCGCGTCACTGCTTTGGAGGCTTGACCGGCGTCGAGCGACAGAATGAGCTTCTTAACGGGCCCAACGCCTGAGGCTGGCATAGAGAGACGCCGGAAGCCCAGCGCTGCAAACGCGATAGCTTCGAGTGGCCGGCCAGCGGCTTCGCCGCAAATTGAGACTTGCATGCCAGCGGCGTCGGCGTCGTCGCGTATCCGCTTCAGGAAGCGCAACGCTGGCGCACTCAGAATGTCGTAGCGCTCATAGACCCGCGGATTGCCCCGATCGGCCGCAAAGAAATACTGCATCAAGTCATTGGTGCCGATGGACAGGAAGTCGGCCCGACCCTTCAGATCCGGGATGCTCCATGCGAGCGCTGGGGCCTCGACCATGACGCCGACTTCGACATGGTGGGGAAGCTTACCCCCTCGCGACTGACGCCATTCCAATTCGCGGTCGACCAGCGCTCGCGCCTGGTCGAACTCACCTACCGTCGTCACGAGCGGAAACATGACCCGGAGCCGCCGCCCCGCAGCGGCGCTGATCAAAGCGCGCAGCTGGTAACGAAGCAACGCGGGCCGGTCCAAACCGATGCGGACCGCGCGCCAGCCTAGCGCCGGGTTCTCCTCGCGCTCCGCTGACACGTAGGGCAACACCTTGTCGCCCCCGAGGTCGAGCGTCCGGAAGGTGACGGGACGCGAGCCCGCGGCTTCGAGCACGTCGCGATAGAGAGCGGTCTGCGCCTCGAGACGAGGCAACGTCTCCGAGACCATGAACTGAAACTCGGTGCGAAAAAGGCCGATGCCCTCCGCACCCACCTCATCCAAATGGTGAACGTCGAGCGCCAAGCCGGCGTTTAACAGCAGTGTCATCCGCTCGCCGTCCTGCGTGACCGGCGGGATGTCCTTGAGACGCGCGAACTCCGCTGCGCGCGCCGAGCGCAACGCGACGCGCTGCTTGTAAGCATGCACCACGGCCGGTTCTGGACGCAGCCGTACCTCGCCGCGCTCACCATCAAGCACAAGCGCATCGCCATCCTCGACGCGCGAGAGCAGCCCTGGCATCGACCCAACCATTGGAATGCCGAGCGCGCGCGCGACAATGGCGGCGTGCGCGTTGTTGGCGCCCTCTTCCAGAGCCACGCCCTTCAGCCGGTCAGCTCCATAGTCCAGCAGCTCCGCGGGCCCCAGCTGGCGCGCCACAAGGATCGCGTCAGCGGGCATCGCATGCGCTGAAGCCCCGTCCACGCCCGCGAGCGCGCGCAGCAGGCGATTGTCCAGATCCTCCAGGTCATGCAGTCGTTCGCGCAAATACGGATCACGCGTGGCGTTGAATTTGGCGCGATGCTCGCCGCGCACCCGCTCCACGGCGGCGTCGGCTGAGAGGCCGGCACGCACGCCGTGCTTCAGCTTGGCTTCCCAGCTTGGATCAGCTGCGAGCATCAGGAAGGTTTCCAGCACCTCGCGCGAGACGCCAGAAATGCGTCCCGGATCACCGTCCAGCATATCTCGCAACGCGCCGCGCACCTGGGTAAGCGCGGCGTTGAGACGCTGCTCTTCCTTGAGCGGGTCATCCGCAATGACGCGTCCGAGCGGCGCGTGCGGCTCATGCAACACCGCCGTCCCGATGCAAATGCCGTCCGAGAAGGCGCGGCCTTGCAGCAGATCGGGCCGGCTCGGGCGCGCTTCGACTTCGGCGAGGCCGGAAAGATCGCCGAATGCGCCGGAGGCGACCATCTCCGCCAACACCATGGCGATGGTCTGCAGCGCTTCGACTTCGTCCTCGCCGTAAACGCGTTGCACGCGGTTCTGCACGACCAGCACGCCGAACGTCCGTTCGGAGCGCACGATCGGCACGCCGAGGAACGCATGGAACGGTTCTTCGCCAATTTCGGGCCGATAGGCGAAACGCTCGTGACTTTGCGCGTCGGCGACGTTCAGCGGCTGCGCACTCTCGGCCACCAGCCCGACCAGGCCCTCGCCAATTTTGAGGCGCGTGCGGTGGACCGCATCGGGCTTCAGGCCTTGTGTCGCGAACAGCTCATGAAAGGCGCCGCGCGTCAGATAGATCGAACAAACGTCCGCCACCATCGTCGCGGCCACCATCGAAACCAGCCGGTCCAGGCGCTCCTGCGC
>DASPMA010000392.1:0-11560 GCA_035627335.1 Binatia bacterium | reverse complement strand
GGTCGAAAGCGGCGCCGGTCCGCCGCGCAAATACTACCAGCTCACCGACAAAGGCGCCGGGCGGCTCGAGGAGCTCGCCGCGTATTGGCGCCGTCTCACCGACACCCTCGAAAACCTGGGGCGATGAAAACCATGGAACGCGTGGTCACCATCAATCTGAACGGCAATCCGTATCAGCTTGAAGAGCCGGCTTACGACGCGCTGCGCGCTTACATCGCGCGCGCCGAAACGGCGCTCAACGGCAATCCCGACAAGGCCGAGATCATCCGCGACCTCGAACAGGCGATTGCTGACAAATGCGCGCGTCACCTGGGCTCAGCGAAGACCGTGATTTCCGCGACGGAGATGAAACGAGTCCTCGAAGAAATGGGTCCGGTGAACGGTGACGAAGAAAAGCCGGCCGGCGGCGCCGACGCGGACGATGACGACGACGACTTCGGCCCGCGCCCGCCGCGCCGGCTCTATCGCATCTACGATCGCCACGCTTGGACAGGCGTCAGCGCCGGCATGGCCGCCTACACGGGCGTCGACGTCGCGTGGATTCGCACCGCATGGATTCTGTCTGCGGTTTTCAGCGGAGGCTTCACTGTCCTGGTCTACCTCGTTCTCATCTTCGCGGTGCCCGTCGCCGCGACGAGCGAAGAGCTGGCCGCCGCGCACGGCGCGCCGTTCAATGCCCAGGAAGTGATCGACCGCGCCAAGCGGGAGTACAGCAAATTCGCCGAGCGCGGCGAAGAAACTTGGCGGCGCGAACGCCGCGCCTGGCGGCGCCAATGGCGGCGCAACGCAGGAGACGGCCCGTTCATGCACGTCAGCTGGGGCGAAGGCGTGTTCACGCCGAACGCGCCCGCAGCCGCGCCCGCCAAACCGGTCGGCTACGTCACGCGCATGTTCGCGGGCCTCTTCGCGCTCGTCTTCAGCTTGATCACAGCGGCGCTGCTGATCGCGTTCCTCTATGCGTTCTTCTCGCTGCTGAGCACCGGCGCTGTGCTTGGCTGGACGCTGCCGGACGACATTCCGACCTGGATGGCGATCCTACTGCTTGCAATCGCCTACGGCGCGCTCTCCTCCCCGTTCAGCGCGTTGCGCCGCTCATCCTACGCAACGGTCGCCGGGCACAACTCCTACGGCGGCGGCGCAGACGGCTTCATCACGCTCGTCATGGTCGCGGTCGCTGTTTGGCTCTCGTACCTCTACTGGCCGGAAGCGCGCGAACTCATACAGGCCGTCCCCGACATTCTACGCAGCATCGGTCAAACGATCGGCGCGGACTGAATTCAGCTCCATAGCCTTGGGGCGCGGCGGTCCATCCCCGCCGCGCCCAATTTTTTCTGTGGAGACTCAATGCTGCACCCGGGCCGGCGTTTTATGCTCTGCCAGCTCTTTAAAAACCAAACTCACCCCCACGGCCCCGCCTTCGACTCCGCCGGCGCGGAACTCGCCGCGGGGGGCGCAATCCTTCCACCGGCGTATTTTGCCAGCGCTTCGATTCGCTTCTGAATCGGCGGATGCGTCGCAAAAATGCTGGTGAAATCGGCGTGCGCGTTCTCGATGAACATCTCGCGCACCTCAGACGGCGCATTGATCGCCGCGTTGCCGGAAATCTTCTGCAACGCAGAGATCATCGCATCCGGATTTTTCGTCAACTCAACCGCACCCGCATCGGCCAAATATTCACGCCGCCGGGACAGCGCGAAGCGTATGACGATGGCAAGCGCGTAAGCGATGGCGATGATCACCAAAGCGGCAATGATCGCGACCGCGGCCCCGCCGGAATTGCGGTTCGAGGACGAGGAGCGCGTCCGCACCCCGCCGCCGGAATGCCACAGTCCACGGAACGCCATCTCGCCGACGAAGGAAAAAATGCCAACAAAGATCACGGAGATGATCAGCAAACGCACATCGCTGTTGCGAATGTGCGTCAACTCGTGCGCCAGCACCGCTTCCACCTCTTCATCCGTCAGTGTGCTCATCAGCCCGCGCGTCACGGTGACGGAATACTGACCCTTATGCACGCCAGTTGCGAAGGCATTCAGGCCATCCGTCTCGATGATGCGCAAAGCGGGCATGGTGATGCCGCGCGATATGCAAAGGTTCTCCAGCAGATTGTAAAGCTTCGGCTCTTCCTTTCGCTCGACCCTCTTCGCGCCTGTCGCTGCATCGATGATGTTTTGGTAGAACGCATAGGCGATGCCGAACCAGATGATCGCGCCGGCGATCGCGAACGGCCACGAGCGCGCCAGCGCGTCCGCCGCCCAAATGAACGGCCCCGCGATCTCGTCCTTGCCCATGCTGGCGCCGGAGAGCCCCGCAAACAGCAGGAAGAGCGCGTACATCAAGAGCACGAGCAGCACAGGAAATCCGAGCATCAGCAGCACGGACTTCGTATTGTTGCCCCAGATGTGCGTCTGCAGGCCGTAAGCTTCGCCCACGGGCGCGCGCCCTTAGCTGAACTTCACCTGCGGAGGCGCAGCGTCCATCGATGCGCGGCTTTCCTCGCCGACATCGAAGAAGTCGCGCGGACCGAAGCCGAACATGTTGGCGAACAGCACGGCCGGGAATTGCTCGCGCGCCGTGTTGTATTCGCCGACCGCGTTGTTGAAGAAGCGGCGCGCGGCGGCGAGCTTGTTCTCGATGTCCGAGAGTTCGGCCTGCAGCTGCTGGAAGTTCGTATTGGCCTTGAGATCGGGATAGGCCTCGGCCAACGCGATCAAGCGCCCGAGCGCTGCGCCCAGCACGCCTTCGGCTGCGCCCATGGCTTTCGGATCGCCCGTCTTCTCCGCGCTTACGGCGGCGTTGCGCGCCTGGATCACGGCTTCAAGGGTGCCCTTCTCGTGCGCGGCGTAGCCCTTCACGGTCTCGACGAGGTTCGGGATGAGATCGTGCCGCTGCTTCAGCTGCACGTCGATGTCGGCGAAGGCCTGGTTCGCGTTCTGCCGCAGCGCGACGAGGCGGTTGTAGATGCCGATCACCAGAACGACCAGCACAACGACGACGATAAGCAGGATGATACCGATCATCAGAGTGTCCTATCCCGCGGCCCAAGAGCGGGCCTGTTGGCATGTGCATATATAGGAACTTGCTGGGCGCGTCGTGGCAAAACATTACTCCGTAGCGCGCTAGCCGATGACGTCGGAGAAGCGGCCCGAGCGCGAGAACCCCTTCGGCGCGACTTTGCCGGCGCCCCCGCGTTTGCCGCGATAGTCCTTCCACTCCGGCACCTGACGTACACGGCCCGCGCCGTCGAGCCAGGTCAGGCCTTCATCCTTGGAGAACACCTTCACGTCGGCGAGGCCACGATCGTGATAGCTCTGCAGCTTCACGCCCTTGCCGCGGCTCATCTCTGGCAGCTCGGCGAGCGGGAAGATAAGCAGCTTCTTCCGCTCGCCGATTACGGCGACCTGGTCGCCCTCCACCTTCGCGGCCTGCATGGCGCGCCCGTTCAGCACCTGCTTGCCGGAGCGCTTTGTCGCCAGCATCTCGCTCTCGGGCACGACGAAGCCGTAACCCTCGTGGCTCGCGATAAGACGCTTGGCGCCGTCCTCATACACGAACAGCGCGACTGCCTCGTCAATGTCGCCCAGTTCGATGGAAAGGCGGATCGGTTCGCCATGTCCGCGCCCGCCTGGAAGCTTGTGGGCGTCGAGCGTGAACGCACGGCCATCGGAGGCGAAGAGCAACAGCTTGTCTGTCGTTTCGCACTGCACGATGTGCTGCGGGCCGTCGCCCTCCTTGTACTTTATGTCGGTCAGATCGCTGAGGTGGCCTTTAAGCGCGCGGATCCAGCCTTTCTCGGAGAGCACCACCGTGATCGGCTCGCGTGCGACGAAGGCTTCGACGTCGATCTCCGTCGCCGCCGCCGCCGCTTCGCCGAGTTCGGTGCGGCGCTTGCCCCACGGCGTGCCAGGACCGAACAGCTTGCGGATTTCTTTGAGCTCCGCCGAAATGCGCCGCCATTGCTTGCGCGTGTCGTCGAGCAGGCCCTGCAGGTCCTTCTGCTCTTCGCGCAAAGCCGCGTCCTCGCGGCGGATTTCCATTTCTTCCAACTTGCGCAACTGCCGCAGACGCGTGTTGAGGATGGCTTCGGCCTGCGTGTCGTTGAGCTTGAAGCGGGCGATCAGCTTGGTCTTGGGATCGTCCTCGTTGCGGATGATGCGGATGACTTCATCGAGGTTCAGGTAGACGATCAGCAAGCCGGCCAACACGTCGAGACGTTGCGCGATTTTCGCCAGCCGGTGCGCAACGCGCCGTTGCAGCACGTCGCGGCGGTGATCGAGGAACGCGCGCAGCACCTCTTTCAAGCTCATCACGCGCGGCGCGCCAGCAGCGTCCAGCACGTTCATGTTGAGCGAGATGCGCATTTCCAGCGCCGAGAGCTTGAACAAGCTTTCCATCATCACTTCGGGCTCTACGGTGCGCGACTTCGGCTCAAGCACGAGGCGGATGTCTTCCGCGCTCTCATCGCGCACATCGGCCAGCAGCGGCGCCTTCTTCGCTTCGATCAAGCCCGCAAGCTGTTCGACCAGCTTGGACTTCTGCACCAAGTGCGGAATTTCCGTGACGACGATGCGCCACATGCCGCGGCCGAGATCCTCCGTCTGCCAGCGCGCACGCACGCGGAAACCGCCACGGCCTGTCTCGTATGCTTCGCGGATGCTCTCCGGCGGCTCGACAACAAGCCCGCCGGTCGGAAAGTCCGGGCCAGGCACGATCTTCAGCAGATCGTCCGTCGTCGCCTTGGAATTCTCGATCAGGTGCACACACGCATCGATCAGCTCAGCGACATTGTGCGGCGGAATGTTCGTCGCCATGCCGACAGCGATGCCGCTCGCGCCATTCGCGAGCAGGTTCGGAAATGCTGCCGGAAGAACGACCGGCTCTTCCTTCGAGCCGTCATAGCTCGGGCGGAAATCGACGGCGTCTTCGTCAATGCCTTCGAGCAGCGCTTCAGCCGCCTTGGTGAGGCGGCTTTCCGTGTAGCGCATCGCGGCGGGGTTATCGCCATCGATATTGCCGAAGTTTCCTTGCCCGTCGATCAGCGGATAGCGCGAATTGAAATCCTGCGCGAGACGCACCATCGCGTCGTAGATCGCCTGATCGCCGTGCGGGTGATAATCGCCCATCACATCGCCGACGACCTTCGCGCTCTTACGGAAGGCGGCGTCGGCGGTGAGATTCAGCCGCTTCATCGCGTAGAGCACGCGGCGATGCACGGGCTTCAGGCCATCGCGCACGTCTGGCAGCGCGCGGCTGGTGATGGTGGAGAGCGCGTAGGCGAGATAGCGCTTGGCCAGCGCTTCGCCGATCGGCTCCTCCACAATGCGCCCGCCTTCTTCCGGCGAACGGGTGATGTCGTCAGCCATTCTTGGCTCCTCAATGCTCCCCCGTCTACGGGGGAGCTGTCCGCGAAGCGGACTGAGGGGGGAGTGCGCCGGCTTCCGACAACTTCCCCTCCCGCTCGCTTCGCTCGCGACCTCCCCCGCAAGCGGGGGAGGAGTTAGGTTCTGCGCCGTTAAATCAGAGTCGTCGTGCAAATCCTAAACGCTCGATCAGCCGGCGGCGCTGTTCAGGCATGCCCTCGCCCTTGTGGTCGAACACGCGCCGTTCGAGGAAGTATCCGGCAAGCGCGAACGCATCCGCGACATCGCCGCTCTCTAGTTTCGCTTCTGCATCAACCAGGAATGGCGGCAAGCGGAGAAGCACGTCCTTATGAGGTTCGCCCGCTTCATAAGTGGCTGCGCGCCCCGTGCGTGGGCTGACCCACGCAAGGTTTTCAGTCTCGCCCGTTACCGCGCAGCGCGTCAGATCGAGCCCGTAGCCAAGCGCGGACAGAAGGCCGAGTTCGAAACGCGTGTAGAGCGCGGGCCAAACGTCCGTGTGCGGCATCGCTTCGATCAGCACGATCAGCGCGTCATAAAGCTGTGGATACGCTTGCCGCTCAGGCGTCGCGCCGCGGATCAGCGACACAGCCGAGGAAAGGCCGGCGAGCGCGACCGCATCGTCCAGCAGGCGCGTGGCGTGCGGCTCGACGAGTTCGAGCGGATGATAGAAGCCAAGCTGCTCCGAAAGCCGCGCCTTCCAGCCGGCGTGCACAACGTTGCCCGCCTGAAGCATCGGCTGCGATTTGCGTCCCGCATGCACGACGCCGCCATAACGCCCATGCTCGCGCGCAAACACTTCGGCCACGAGCTTGCCTTCGCCGAAATGCCGCGCGCCGAGCACGATGGCGTCGTCGACCCATTCCATGATCTACGCTTCGTAGTCCAAGCCCAGCCGCTGATACAGCGCGCGCTCCTCGGGCCAGCCTTCGCGCACTTTCACGTGCAGGAAGAGGTGAATGCGCCGGTCGAACGCCGACTCCATCTCCTTGCGCGCCATTTCGCCGATGGTCTTGATGGTCTTGCCGCCGGAGCCGATTGCGAGTTTCCGTTGACCTTCGCGGGTTACGTAGATCGATTGCTCGATCCGCGCCGAGCCGTCCTTCTTCTCTTCCCAGCTCTCGGTCTCGACCATCAGGTCGTATGGAATCTCGTCATGCAGGCGCAGCATCGCCTTCTCGCGCGTGATCTCCGCGGCGAGCACGCGCGCGGGCGCGTCCATGGTTTGGTCTTCGGGGAAAAGCCACGGCGAAACAGGCGCGCGCTCGGTCAGCGTGCGCTCGATGTCGTCGACTCCGTCACCCTTGCGGGCCGAGATCATGAACACGTCCGTGTAAAGGCCCTGCTCGACGAGCGTCGAGGTAATCGCAAGCAACGCCGGGCGCGCAATCGCATCCACCTTGTTCAGCGCGAGGATCGAGGGCAGCTCCATCTGCTTCAGCTTGGCCGCGATACGCTCGGAATCCTCGACCGCACGCGCGTCGGCGCCCTTTTTCTCACCAGGCAAATGCGCCGGCGCATCGACGACGTGAATGATCGCGTCCGCGCCTTCGAGCGCGCTCCACGCGGCGGCTACCATCGCGCGATCCAATCTGCGCCGTGGCGAGAACACGCCCGGCGTGTCGATCAGCACGAGTTGCACCTCGCCGCGCATGGCGATGCCGCGCACGATGGTGCGCGTCGTCTGCACCTTCTGCGTCACCGCAGCGACCTTGGCGCCGACGAGCGTATTCACGAGCGTGGATTTGCCCGCATTCGGCGCCCCCAGAACAGCGACGACGGCGCAACGTTGCTCAGCCACGGACGCCTCGCGCGTCCAGGAACGCCGCCGCCGCCGCGCGCTGCGCCTCGCGCTTGGAGCCGCCTTCGCCGCGGCTTGCGTCAAATCCATCCACGCGGGCTTCAACGATGAAGTGCGGCGCGTGCTCAGGTCCGCTTTGCTCAATCACGACGTAACTCAACCCCCGCTTCTGCGCCGCCGCCCATTCTTGCAGCGCCGTCTTGGCGTCACGAGGCGCATTCATCACGGCCGCGAACGCTTCGCCCCAAAAACGGGTCACGAATGCGCGCGCGGCGGACATGCCGCCGTCAAGATAGAGCGCGGCGATCACAGACTCGCAAATGTCCGCCAGGATCGCCTCCTTGCCGCGCCCGCCGCTCGCCTCTTCGGAAGGGGAGAGCACGACGGCGGCGCCGAGATCGGCCGCGCGCGCGGCCCGGGCGCAGGCGCGCCGGTTGACCAGCGCGTTGAAGCGCGGCGCGAGTTCGCCTTCGGCTTCGTGTTCATGCTCATCGAGCAGACGCTCGGCCACGATCAAGCCAAGTACGCGGTCCCCGAGAAATTCAAGACGATCGTAAGAACGACGGTTCCTCTTGCCGCCATCGAGCGCGCTCGCGTGGGTCAGCGCTTCGATCAGCAAGGCGCGATCGTCGAATGCATAGCCGATGCGTTGTTCGAGCTCGGCGAGCCGTGCGTCAAGCTTGCGCGGCCCCGTCATGGGACCTCGCGTCTCACTCGACCGGCTTCAGAAACCGCTCGCCGCGGAATCCGGTGAAGAGTGTCCACGGTTGGAAGATCGACGTGGTGTGATCGAATGACACCGCGACGAACTGAGCGGGCCCCACAAGGTTCTCAAACGGCACCATGCCAACCATGCGGCGGCTGTCGTCGGAATTGTCGCGATCGTCGCCCATCATGAAATAATGGTCGTCAGGCACGACGAACACGCGCGTGTTGTCGAGTTCTGTCTGGCCCTTGTCGCAGGTGATGTAGGAGACGCCGTTGGGCAAGGTTTCGCGATAGAGCGCGGCTTCCTCGCCGTAGTTCAGACCGCTCGGGCAATCGAACGTCGTGCCGACCTGCTCACGCGGAACGGCCTCGCCGTTGATATGCAATACGCCGTCGATCATTTGGATGCGATCGCCGGGCAGCCCGATCAAGCGCTTGATGAAGTCGCGCGAAGGATCCGACGTGGGCCGGAACACGATGACGTCGCCGCGCTGCGGCTGGCTGGCAAACAGACGACCATGCGGCAGCAAACCTTCAAGGGGTGCGAACGAATAGCGGCCGTACCCGTAAGACCATTTGGTCACGACGATGTAATCGCCGACGGCCAATGTGGGCTGCATCGAACCAGATGGGATGCGGAACGGCTGGGCGATGGTGAAGCGGAGCACCAACGCCAACGCGAGCGCGTACAGGATCGTCTTCACATTATCCCAGAAGACGTCCATTGCCGGCGTCGAGGAACTGGTCGTTGACATGCTCATGCGTTTCTCGCTCTAGACCCGGCGCGATCCCGGGCCCGGCGGCCCTGTAATCGACTCCGTGTCTTTCCATTCCTCGAAGCTGTCTGCTGCCCCAAGCCAGCCTTGTAATTGGCCGCAGCCATACCCGTCCTATGGTCGACCTGCATCATTGACCGACGCCCGGGTCAATCGGGTTCAACTCCGCCGAAATGATGACGAACCCGACAGCCAACGGATAGTCGTCTGTCAGGCTGACATGGATGTGGGGAACCAGGCCCTGCGGGGTCAACTGTTCCAAGCGCCGCAACGCGCCATTTGTGAGGCGCATCGTGGGCTGGCCGCTGGGCAGGTTCACGACCCCCATGTCACGCCAAAAAACCCCTTTTTTCAATCCTGTACCTAATGCCTTGGAGCATGCCTCCTTGGCCGCGAAGCGCTTGGCGTAGGTGGCCGCCCGCTCCAGCGGCTTGCGTTCCGCCCGGGCCCGCTCGCCCTCGGTATAGATGCGATGGGTGAACCGATCGCCAAAGCGCGCCAGCGTTTGCTCGATGCGGCGGATGTCGATGATGTCGGACCCGATGCCCAGGATCATTGGGCTTGTTAACCGGGCGCGCGGGCGGCGTCGATGCGGCGCCGCATTTCGGACACAGCCTGCTCCAGACCGACGAAGATCGCCTCGCCGACCAGGAAGTGGCCAATGTTGAGTTCGGCCACTTCGGGGATTGCGGCGATAGGGGCGACCGTCTCGTAGTCGATGCCATGGCCGGCATGAACTTCGAGGCCGAGCGAGGCGGCTTGTGTCGCCCCGGTGCTAAGCGCCGCGAGGATGGCGCTGGCCTCCTTGGCGTCGCCATCGCGGACTGCGTCACAAAACGCGCCAGTGTGGAGTTCGACCACTTCGGCGCCGGTCCGGCTAGCCGCTTCGATCTGAAGCGCGTCGGCGCCGATGAAGAGCGACACGCGGCTGCCGTTTTCGCGCAGCTTTGCCACAAACGGCGCGATCCAGTTGTGGCCGTGTGCGACGTCGAGGCCGCCCTCGGTGGTGCGTTCTTCGCGCCGTTCTGGCACCAGGCAGACGGCCGGCGGGCGATGCTTCAGCGCGATGTCCAACATCTCCGACGTGACGGCCATCTCCAGGTTCAGCGGTCGCCCGCGCTCGCGCAGCATGGCGGAGAGCCGTTCGATGTCGCTGTCGGAGATGTGGCGGCGATCTTCGCGCAAGTGCGCGGTGACGCCGTCGGCCCCCGCCTCGAGCGCCACGATCGCCGCGCGCATGGGATCAGGATAGGCAACACCCCGTGCGTTTCTGATGGTCGCGACGTGATCGATATTGACGCCGAGGCGAACGCGCTTGCTCATGCCGCAAGCCCGCGCGAACCAGGCTTCACCGCGGGGATCGCCGCGAGTTCGGGCGGCAATTGATCCGCCGGATAGGCGGGCGCTGTTACACTTGCGAGTGAGATGAGCTTCGCGCCGATATCGGCCTTGCCGCCGGAGCGATCGATCAAGCACGCCGCGCCGACGAGTTCGCCGGGATGACCGCGGATCGCGTCGAGGCATTCGCGCGACGACAAGCCGGTCGTCACCACGTCCTCCACCATCAGCACGCGCTCGCCTGGCTTGATGGAAAAGCCGCGCCGCAGCTGAAACTGCCCGCCTTCGCGCTCGACGAACATCGCGCGCGCGCCAAGATGGCGCGCCGTTTCGTAGCCCGGAATGATTGCGCCAACCGCCGGAGAAACCACCGCGTCGATCCTGCCGAATGTGGCGTGCGCCTTCTCCCCCAGAGCTTTACACAGCCGCTCGGTGCGCGCGGGGTCCATGAACACGGCGTTCTTCTGGAAGAAGACCGGCGAGTGCAAACCGGAGGAAAGGATGAAGTGCCCCTCCAAGAGCGCACCGGCCGCGCGAAATTCGTCGAGCACCTGAGCCTGATTCATGCCAAAGGCATAGCATTCCATCGCGCGTCCGAGAACGGGACAAACGACAGCTTTTCTGCGACGTGCGGACATGCGCAGCGCCGGCTCGGACTGGACGACGCGGCGCGGGCCGGTAGGGTCGGCGCCAACCAACGAGGTCCCGATGCACGCCGCCCGCACCACGCTCTTTAGCGCCGCCCTTTTGCTTAGCGCCTGCGCGACGGCTTCTTCGCCATCGCCGGCCGACCCTACAGCTGAGGTCGACGCCTTCCTCAGCGAACTGCACGTGGCGCCTGCCTCAGCTGCGGATTTCACTGCCTATTGCGAGGCGTCGCATCAAAGACTCACCGCCCTGCGCGGGCAGCTTGAAGAGCCCGGACCGAACACGATCGAAGGCGCGTTCGCGCCATTCGACGCCATCTACAAGTTGGGAAGCAGCACGTACGGAGAGGCGAACCTCGTCACGGAAACCAATCCCAACGCGGAAATTCGCGCCGCCGCCGAGGCGTGCCAGCAGCGGTTGTCCAACTTCTTCACCGAAGTGGGTCTTTCGCGCCCGATCTATGACCGGCTCAATGCCATCGACGCGGGCGCCGCCGATTCCGACACGCGGTTCGCGTTGACGAGGGCGCTGGAGGACTATCGCCGCGCCGGCGTTGACCGGGACGACGCAACACGCGCCCGCATCACCGCGCTTCAGAACGAGATCACGGAGATCAGCCTCGCCTTTGCGCGCAACATCCGCGAGGACGTCGATGAGGTGACGTTCCGCTCCGCCGCAGACCTCCACGGGCTGCCTGCCGATTATATCGCGGCTCACCGGCCGGGCGCGGATGGTCTCATCCACGTCAACACGAACACGCCGGACGTGTTTCCGGTGATGAACTACGCCACGCGCGAAGAGACGCGGCGGCGTGTTTACATCGCATATCGCAACCGCGCCTATCCGCAGAACGAAGCTGTGCTGCACACCCTGCTTGAGCGCCGCTACGAGCTCGCTCGCATCCTCGGATT
>DASPMA010000391.1:0-3307 GCA_035627335.1 Binatia bacterium | reverse complement strand
TGCGCGATCGCCGGATAGCCCGGGCCGCTGACGAACGTGTAGCCGAAGCGGCGCATGAACGTCTCGCGCGTCGGCTCATCCAGCCACACCGGGATCATCGCGCGCTGCTTGAGGAAGAACGCGCGCACGTCGTCGAAGCCGTTGGTCTGGTCGGCGTGATCGTGGCTGAGCACGACGCCGTCCAGCCGGCGCGCGCCAGCGGCCGCCAGCTGCTGGCGCAGCTCGGGCGGCGTGTCGATCAGCACGGTGGTCGCCTCTTCCGTACTGCCCCGCGCCCCGTTCCATTGCTGTAGCAAGAGCCCGCAGCGCGTGCGCCGGTTCTTCGGCTCGTTCGGATTACACACGCCCCAATCGCCCGTCGCGCGCGGCACGCCGCCGGACGAGCCACAGCCCAGCACGGTGACGCGCAGCGTGGGCATCAGCGCTGACCTCGAAGGCTAGGAGCGCGGGCCTCCGGCCCACATGCGCGCCGGGAGGCGCGCGCTCCAACCTGCAAACGCCGGCGCATCATGCCGGCCTCGCGATCGTCGGAAAAAGGCGGAAGAAGTTATCGGCGAGCAGGGCGCTGCACTCTGTTTCGCTCAACCCTCTCAGCTTCGCGAACGCGCTCTGCACTTCGCACACGTGCATCGGCTCGCAACGCTGACCGCGATGCGGAACAGGGGCCAGATAGGGGCAATCGGTCTCGACAATCACGCGATCCAAGGGTACGTCCCGCGCGATCGCGCGCACGTCGTCGGCGTTCTTGAACGTCATGATGCCGGAGAACGAAAAATATGCGCCGATTTTGAGCACGCGGCGCGCGAGTTCTGGCCCCGACGTATAGCAGTGCATCAAAATGCGAAGAGGGCCCTTCCCCGCCTCCTCCTCCAACAGCTCCGCCATCGCCTCATCGGCCTCGCGCGTGTGGATGATCAGCGTTTTTCCGAGCGCGTGCGCCGCCTTGGCGTGCGCGCGAAACACCGCGACCTGATCCTCGAGAGGGCTGAACTTGTAGTGCTGATCGAGACCCGTTTCCCCTAGCCCTACCACTCTCTCGTGCTTGCCCAACTCGATCAGCCGCTCCGCCGTCAGCTCCAGATGATCCTTCGCATAATGCGGATGCGCGCCGACGCTCGCGTAGATGTCGTCGTGCGCCTCAGCGATGGCGATCACGTCGCCGAAGTTCTCGATCTTGTCGCAAATCGTGATCATCCGCGCGACGCCTGCATCACGCGCCCGCGCGATCACCGATTCGCGGTCGTCAGCGAACGCCTTGTGATGCAGGTTCACGTGGCTGTCGATCAACATGGCGCACCCGGGACCGCGGGCGTCCCGCCCGCAGTTTCTGTCGATGAGAAGTGCGGGCCAGAGGCCCGCGGTCCCGGGATGCGCATCATCTACGCGCCGCCGCCGCGCGATCAAGCACGCCGACAGCGCGCGCCAGCGCGTGGCGCGGATCCATGTCGAGCCCTTCCGCTTCGCCGCGCAACGTCTCCAGCCCCGACCACGCCTCGGCCCAGTGCTCGCCGCCCTGCTCGACGCCGGCCGCGCGCGTCCACTCTTCCGCCAGCTCCAGCACGCCCGCCAGCCGCTCGAACGGTTCGCCGCTCAGCTGATCGTAGAGCGCGTTCAACACAGGCCCGGCATCGCCGCGCGCGACAGCCCCCTGCGCGCGATCAAGCCGCGCCGCGCCCGCATCGAGCCCCTGCGCTTTTAGCGCAATCGCACGCCCCGGCCGGCCCTTGGCCAATGCGACAAGCGCATCGTCCTTCTCGCCAAGCGCCGCGGCCACCTGCGCATCGCTCAACGGCCGCAGCGCGAGGCGCCGGCAGCGGGAGCGGATCGTCGGCAGGATCGCGCCCGGCGCATGGCACACGAGCAGCAGCACCGACCGCGCCGGCGGCTCCTCCAGCGTCTTCAGAATCGCGTTGGCGGAATTGGTGTTGAGATCGTCCACCGCATCGATCACCGCCACGCGCATGCCGCCCTCGGACGGCGCCAGCGAAAAGAAGTGTCCCAATTCCCGCGCGTCATCGACGGTGATCTCGCGCCGGGGCCGCCCGCGGTCGTTCAGTCCGCGCCGCAGCACGAACAAATCCGGATGCGACAACGCCGCCACGCGGCGCGCCACCTGATCTTCCGGATCGACATCCAGCGCGCGGGGCCCATTGCGCTTTGCGCCCAGCGCAACACGCGCGAAGCGATACGCCAGCGTCGCCTTGCCCAGACCCTTCGTGCCCGTGATCAGCCAAGCATGATGCATGCGCCCGCTGTTGAGACCATCGTCAAGCGCCTGCTCCTGCTCCTCATGGCCAACGAACGAATATGTCTCGCGCGGATGGGGCGCTTCCGGCTCCTTGTCCGTCTCCGGCGCAGGTTTTTCGGTCTTCATAGCCGCGCGCCAATCGCATCCAGTGCCTGCATGAGTACAGCATCAGCTGGCTGACCTGCATCGATCAACACACAACGCTTTGGTTCACGCTCGGCGATCGCCAAAAACTCCGCGCGCACACGCGCATGAAAGCCGGCGTCCTTCTTCTCGAAGCGATCTTCGCCGGCATGGCGTCCTTGCGAACGCTGCAAGCCCGCCGCGGGATCGAGATCGAGCACAAGCGTCAGGTCCGGCCGCTGAGCGCCAATCAGCGCGTTGAGCGCGGTCAACACTTCGCCGTCCAATCCGCCGGCAGCAACCTGATAGGCTCGCGTTGAATCATAATAGCGATCGCAGACCACCCACGCGCACTGCGCCAGCGCCGGCCGGATCGTGTGCGTCAAATGATTGAGCCGCGCGGCCGCAAACAGCAGCGCTTCCTCCATCGCGCTCCAGCGGCCCGCATCGCCTTCGACGAGCAGCTTGCGGATCGCATCGGCGCCCGGCGCGCCGCCAGGCTCGCGCGTCAGCACGACCTCGCGGCTGGCCGAGCGCAACGCATCGGCCAGCCCGCGCGCAAGCGTGGACTTGCCTGTCCCTTCGCCGCCTTCCAGCGTGATAAAACGGCCCTCTGCCATCTGCCCTATGAAGGGCCGAAGAAGGTCAGGCGCAAGCCTTCCCAGGCGCGCGCGAACCAGTTCGCCTTGCCCACGCGCCGCCCGGCTTGCAGCGGAAACTCCTGCGGCTGCATGCCGGGCCCCTCGACCACCAGACGCGCCACCACCTGGTCACGCCGGATCGGCGGCGCCAGTGGCCCGTCATAGACGATGTGTGCCGTCAGATTCTCCTGTGCGGCGCGCGGCCCGACGATGGTGATCTCCTGCTCTGTCACGAGCGGCACCGTCCGCCGTGAGCCAAGCCGCACCCGCGCCTCGCCGATCTCCGCGCCAGCTT
>DASPMA010000390.1:0-5295 GCA_035627335.1 Binatia bacterium | reverse complement strand
CCCGGTGACCGAAGAAATCACCGGCCAAGACCTGGTCGAATGGCAACTCCGCGTCGCCAGCGGCGAAAAGCTGCCGCTGAAGCAGGAGGAGTTGCGGATCAACGGCTGGGCGATGGAGGCGCGGCTCTATGCGGAGAATCCGGAGACGGGCTTCCTGCCGAGTACCGGCGAGCTCGCCTGGTTTATCCAAGCGGATCGTCACGACTACGAGGTCTATCCGGTGCGTAGGGACTCGGCGGTCGAACCAGGCAGCGAAGTCACCCCGTACTACGATCCGATGCTCGCCAAGTTCATCGCGCATGGCGCAACGCGCGCCGAGGCGATCGCACGCCTGCGCAACGCATGCGCCGCCTGCGAAGCCGCGCCGGTGAAGACCAACGCCGGCTTCCTCGTGCGCTGCCTGTCCCACCCGCGTTTCGCCGCCGGCGATGTGGATACGGGCTTGATCGCCGCCGATCTGGACCGTCTCGTGCAACGGCCGCCCGCTGACGAGGCGATCGCAAGTCTTGCAGCGAAGAAGTTCGCCATGGACGCTGCGATGGGCCGTTTCACGCGGCGGGCGTCGCTTTCTCGGGAAGCCACCCGCTCCCCTTGGGCGCAGCTCGAGGGTTTTCGCCTCAACGCCCGGCGAAACGCACTCGTTCATATGATCCACGAGGGCAAGTCGTATGCGGCGTTGCCCGAGCGCGACTGGGATTCGATCACCTCGGTCGACGGCGTTGTTTATGTGTTTCGCGAAGGCGACGCATACGAGTTTCATCTCGACACCGGCGAACGCGCGGACGGCGAAGCCGCCGCAAACGACGGCGCCATCCTCTCCCCCATGCCAGGCAAGATCGTCTCCGTCGCCGCCAAAGCCGGCGCGCGGCTGAAGAAGGGCGATCCCATCCTTGTGCTCGAGGCCATGAAGATGGAGCACACGCTCACCGCGCCCTTCGACGGGAAGCTTGCGGAGCTCAACGCCAAACCCGGCGCGCAGGTGAGCGAAGGCGTGCTGCTGGCGAAGCTGGAAGCGGCGACGTGAACCCTCTCCCTCCTTTGGGAGGGAGAGGGCAGGGTGAGGGTGGAGCGCCGGCGGAGCGTGATTAGCTTTGCGCCAATGCTGGAGAACTCCGCGCCACACCCTCACCTAGCCTCTCCCGCAAATGCGGGAGAGGGACGACGGAGCCTAACTCAATGCAAACTGCGCCTCATCCTTCTCCGGATGGCGCACCGCATCGCCGTACGTTTCGTTCACTCGCACCACTGTCAGCGCCGGCACGTTCGCATTGTGCGGCACCACGGCGCCTGGCCCGATCCGCGCGCCGGCGCCCACATACGCGTGTCCGCCAATCCGCACCGGTCGCACCAGCACGCGGCTCCCCCCGCCATCGAGTTTCTGGCGCACATGCGCCGCCAGCTCCACTTCGCGGTCGAACGTTACCCGGTTGCCGATCTCCATCAGATTGCGGTCGAGCACGTCGATCCGCACCGGCCACTCGACGCCATAGCCCACGCGCGAGCCCCACATCCTCAGCCACATGGAATAGAAGCCAGGGATCACCCGCAGCAGCGATTCAAGGAAGGGGAGCGCGTCGTAAAAGGCCTGAATGTTGTGCGCCGCCAGCCACGGGCAGAACTTGCGTCCGTCAATGCAGGCGATGCCTGGCTGCAGCGGCGCCCACCGCAACATGATCCGCAGCACCATCGGCGGCAGCAGGAAAATCACGAACAGCAGCAGCAGCACGGTCCAGCCGTTCGGCCAGAGCGCAAACAGGCTGAGCGACGCTATGACCGCCGCCGTCATCAACAGCGGAAAATACGAGAAGAACCTGTCCCACCCCGTCATCATCGACGGTTACGCCGCGTCGCTGCGCGGTGCGCTCGAAATCAAGGCGTAGAGATCGTCCGCCCCGCGCGCCGCGCGCAGCTTGTCGCGCATCTCGGCGCGCCGCAGGAAGCGCGAGACGCGCGCCAATGCCTTCAAGTGATCGGCGCCCTTGTCGGCCGGCGACAGCAGCATGAACACCAAATCCGCGGGACGGCCGTCGAAGGCATCGAAATTCTGTGCCGGATCGAGCCGCGCGAACGCGCCGATCGGCCGGGCCAGTCCAGCCACCGGCGCGTGCGGAATGGCCACGCCTTCGCCCATGCCCGTGCCGGACAAGCGCTCGCGCATCAGCACCGCGTCGAACGCCTCGCGCACGCCTATATCGCCAACGCGCGCGAGCACGTCGGTCATGGCTTGCAGCGCCTGGCGCCGGGAAGCCGCCGCGAGCCGGGGCAAAATCGCCTCCGGCGCGACAAGATCGCTTAGATCGTTCATCACATCCTGCTTGGGCCGCTCAAGAGCACAAGCGGCGCCAACGCCGCTCAGTCCTTTGCCGTTCCGTTGCCGCGCGTACGTTTCGGATCGATCCAGCCGATGTTTCCGTCCTTGCGCCGATAGACCACGTTCAGCGCGCCGTTCGCGGCGTTGCGGAACATGACGACCGGCGTCTCGGAAAGATCCAGCTGCATCACCGCCATGGAGACGGGCATGGTACGCACCGCCATGGTCGTCTCCGCAATCACCAGGGGCGCATCCTCGCCCCCGTTCGAAGTCTCATCATCCTCCGCCTCGGTTTCCTCCCGCAGCGGGGCGAGCACATAGGCCGGGACGTCCTCCGCGGGAAGGGGAGATTTGTTGTCGGCGTGATGATTCTTCAGGCGCCTCTTGTAGCGCCGCACGCGCTTTTCCAGCTTGCTCAAGGCGTCATCGAACGCGACGTGCGCGTCGCCGCCGTGCCCTTCGGCCTGCAGGGAAATTCCGGAGGAAAGATGCACGGTGCAATCCACAGCGAAACCCATGCCGCCATTCTTGCCGACCGTGACGACAGCATCCGTGGCGCGATTGAAATATTTGCCGACGCCGCTGGTGAGATCGTCCTCAATTCGAGTTCTGAGCGCTTCGCCGACTTCCATCTGCCGTCCGGCGACTTGAATGCGCATGAAGGAGCTCCTCTGAACAACTGCGCGAGAGGGCTCTCGGGGACCGGGCTCCGCCCCCCTGGAGCGCCCCGATGCCATATGTTGAAGGTAGGCTTGGGCGTACACGGGGTCAACGCGGAGAGCGCCCCAAGGTCCCTGGCAAACAGCAATTCGCCACTTTTGCGAGCAGGCGCCTTTGTCGGCGGCGCGGTAAACCCCATTTGAGCCGCGAGGGGTGAAGTTCGCATGAGCGCTGAAGAGACGGCGGCGCCCGATTCGGCCGCGCCCGCGAGATCGACTCAGTGGGCCGATCTCGCGGCGATCGTCATCTGCACGCTCTGCTGGGGCACCACCTGGTACGCGATCACGCTGCAATTCGGCGTGGTCGATCCCATCGTCTCGGTCTCATATCGCTTCGCACTCGCCGCCGTGCTGTTGTTTGCCTGGTGCGCGTTGCGGCGCGAGACAATCTGGCTGACGCCAGCGCAACACCTATGGGCGTTCGGCGTCGGCGCGGTCACCTTCGCTTTCAACTATCCGCTGGTCTATTTTGCCGAAGAACGCGTCACGTCCGCTGTCGTCGCCGTGATGTTCGCGTCGATGGCCTTCATCAATCTGATCGGCTTCCGCATCGCCTTCGCCCAGCGCGCCTCGGCGCTCGCATGGGCCGCCGCCGGTCTCGGCATCGCCGGCGTTGCGCTGCTGTCATGGGAAGAACTCGCATCGGCAAATTTCGGCGCGCGCGCTTTGATTGGCATTGTGCTGACGCTCGTGGCGGTGGTCGCGGCCGTCGTCGGCAATATCTTTGCGCGCCGCAACGAGATGCTGGACGTCGGCATCGCCGCCTCGACCGGCTGGGCCATGGGCTATGGCGCGCTGATCCTCGCCGTATTCGCCACGCTCACGGGCCGTCCCTGGGTGTACGAGCCGACATGGGAATACACGCTTTCGCTGCTGCACCTCACGCTGAACGGCTCGGTCATCGCATTTATCTTGTACTACGGCCTCGCGCGCCGCCGCGGCTACGCCACCGCGTCCTACATCTCCGCGCTCGCCCCGCCGGTGGCGATGATCGTCTCAAGCCTGTTCGAAGCCAAGACCTGGGGCCTGCTCGCCCTCGGCGGCGTCGCCCTCGTGCTCGCCGGCCAGTGGTTGCTCCTGAAGGCGAAGCGCTAACATGGAGCGCCGGCGCCTTCGCCGGCATTTTTTCTTCGTGGTCTTTTGTGATCTTCGTGTCTTCGTGTTCAAACACAAAGGCACAAGAGACTCACGAAGTGCACAAAGATGCCGGCGGGGGCGCCGGCGCTCCTTTACGGCAGCGCCCGCAGCGCCGCTGTCGCTCCCGGCAACAGCGCATTGTCCGCTTCGTTCGCGCTAAGATTCGCCTGCATGTAGAGTAAGCTCAGAAACACCATCATATTGTGTCGCCGCGAAAGCCCGGCCTGCGACGTGAACGCGTCCGCGCCCACCGCCGTCTCGCGCACCAGCCACTCTTGCCATTCCTCCGGCGTGAACACGCCGCGCTGCGCGATATAGATGATCGGCCGCATCATCCGCTCGCTTTCGCCGTACGTGTAGAAATGCCCCTCCGGCGCCAGCTGCGTTGCGACCGCATCGCGCAGCCGCGTCAGCTCCGGCCGCCCGAGCGCCGGATTGAGCGCAAGCTGCAACAGCAGGTCCGAGCCATGCGCCACGCCATGGCGCCAGCCCTCGCGTTCGTCGAACCCGCGATAATCCCGCACACTCGAGAAATACGCGACCGCCGCCTCTACCAGCTGCGCGCGCCGCTCCGGCGTCATGTACGCTTCGATACGATCCGCTCGCGCCACTTCCGACAACACCAGCGCCGCGAACGGCCGCTCGAAGCCCGGTCCCTCTGGCGCAGTGAGCCGCGCCTCCAGATCATCGACGAGCCATAGCATCGTCTCATTGCTCAGCCGCCGCCCGCGCAGCCAGTGCGCATAAGCCTCGAACGCGATGCCGTCGCGCAACGTCGGATCGGGATCGCCCAGACAGGCCGTCAGCGCCCGCGCCAGCGCATCACGCTGTGCATCATCCGCCAGCTGCCACTCCGCCGACTTCAGCGCATCGAGATCGCTGCGGCTGAAGCCCGCCGCCGGCAAGCACTGCGCCTGAGCGGGCTCAGGCGCAGTCGCGCACGCGGCAAGGAAGAGGGCGGTGAAGAAAGCGTATCTCATGCCGCCATGTTCCCGGCACGCGCGCGCGATGCAACGCTGTTTGCGACGAACAGCTAGGCCGACTGCGCCGCGGCGCCTGCCGGCGGGGCGACCTCCGTTGCGGCCGGCGCCAGCAGCTTGCGGAACATTAGCGCGAACACCAGCAGCA
>DASPMA010000389.1:0-2002 GCA_035627335.1 Binatia bacterium | reverse complement strand
GTGTAATGCCTATTCCAATTCATTCTATTCTGCAACATTCGTTTCATCAAACTTCAGCTAGGCGCGGCGGCGCTTGGGCGCGGCGGGTTTTCGGGTCCGCTCCTGGGCCTGCGAGGCCTCGAAGGCGTAGGAGATCACCAGCGCCTGAGCCAGGCACATGGTGGCGGCAAGCGAGCGGAATTTGCGGATCTCCGCTTCCTTAACCTGCAGCGCCAAAGTGGCGGGCTTGGCTGTCGGGCTGACAAGCGAGTCGCTGATGGAGAGCACGGCCGCGTCGTGCGCGATGGCGGCCTGCACCGCCTGGATAGTTTCTTCCGCATACGGGTGGAAGCTGATGTCGATGAGAAGATCGTCGGGGCCGATGGTTTGAATTTGCTGGCGCGTCATGCCGCCGACGCCGTCGACGAACACCGTGCGCTTGTTCAACTGTTGCAACGAGTACGCGAGGTAGCTGGACACTGGGAGGGAGCGCCGGAAGCCCACGACGTAAACAGTTTCCGCGCCCGCGATGAGATCGACAGCGGTGCGCAAATCCTCCGCGTCGACAAGCTCGCGCAGATTGTTGAGCGCCAGCACGTTGCCTTCCACGAATTCAGCCAGCACGTCGGCCGGGCGGCCACCCTTGCGCGCGGCGTTCTCGCTGAACTGGCGCACGCGTTCGCTGTAGCCCAGCACCGCGCTGCCGGCGATGAGCCCGTCGCGGATCACTTTCTGCATCTGGCTGGCGCTCTCGAAGCCGATCGCCTTGGCGAAGCGAACGATGGCCGACGGCTGGACGCCTGCCCGCTCGCCGATCACCGCCAGCGTTTCGAGAGCGACGGCGTTCGGCTCATCCAGCACATAGCGGGCGATTTGCTGGAGGCGTTTGCTCAAATCCTCATAGCGGTCGAGAATGGCGGCGCGCAGCTCTTCGCTGGTCTGGGGCGGGCGTGCGGCGCTCGACATGGAGGCTCCGGCGGCGGAAAGTCGCAGAATATATTTTCCGTGTGTGGAACGCAACGAACAGCACGGGCAAGGCCTTGCCAGTTTCGGAATTTTCGTTCCATAAGCGAGTACGGCTGCAATAAGCGTTTCAGTAGGATCGGCCATGGGCGAAAAGTTCGATGTCGCCATCATCGGCGCGGGCCGGATGGGCCAAATCCACGGCCCGAATGCCGCCCGCCACCCCGACTTGCAGCTGCGCTACGTGGTCGAAACCGACCAGAAGCTCGGCAAGGCGCTTTCGGACGCTACCGGCGCGACGCTCGCGACGCTCCATGACGTACTGGGCGATGCGTCCATCAAGGGCGTCATCATTGCCAGTTCGACCGACATGCATCTCGAACACAGCTTGGCCTGCGTAAAGGCTGGCAAGGTCGTGCTGTGCGAGAAGCCAATCGACCTGGACCTTGCCAAGGCCCGCGCCGCCGCGCCTGCTTTCGAAGGCGCGCGGTATATCCTCGGGTTCAATCGTCGCTTCGATCCGCACATCGGCGCTTTGCGCGACAAGATCGCGGCCGGCGTAATCGGCGAACTGGAAACGTTGACGCTGATCAATCACGATCCGGCAGCGCCTCCACCCGCGTTCATCCCCCGCTCCGGCGGCTTGTTCAAGGACTTCACCATCCACGACCTCGACCTCGCTCATGCCCTGCTGGGCGAGCCGCCGAGCGAGATATTTGCGACAGCGAGCTGCCTGGTCGACCCCGCAATCGCGGAAGCGGGTGATGTGGACACGGCCCGCATCGTTTTGCGCACCAAGTCGAACAAGCTTTGCGTCATCTCCAACACGCGCCGCAGCGGTTATGGCTACGACCAGCGCGTGGAGGCGTACGGATCGCGCGGCATGGCCGCAACGGGCAATGAGCGCCTGGACACCGTCGAAATCTGGAGCGAAGCCGGCGCGATGGCCGCCCCGATCCGGCCGAATTTCCTATCGCGCTATATGCCCTCCTACGCGCGCGAAATGGATCATTTCGCCGATGTGGTGGCGAACCGCGCCAAGCCGCAAGTAGGCTATGCA
>DASPMA010000388.1:0-4318 GCA_035627335.1 Binatia bacterium | reverse complement strand
TCGATATCGTTGAGGCGCGAATCCTCGGCCTCTTTGGCGACTCGATCACCACCGATCACATCAGCCCCGCCGGCTCGATCAAGAAGGCGTCGCCGGCGGGCGCCTACCTCACAGAGCACGGCGTGCCGCAAGGCGAGTTCAACTCGTATGGCGCGCGGCGCGGCAACCACGAAGTGATGATGCGCGGCACGTTCGCCAACATCCGCATCGTCAATGCGATGGTGAAGGATGAGAGCGGCAACGCCGTACAAGGCGGATACACAATCCACCATCCCAGCGGCGACCGCATGTTCATCTACGACGCAGCGATGCGCTACCAGGCGGAGAACCGCCCGCTCATCGTCTTCGCGGGCAAGGATTACGGCATGGGTTCGTCGCGCGACTGGGCGGCGAAGGGCACGCTGCTCCTTGGCGTCCGCGCCGTCGTCGCTGAGAGCTTTGAGCGCATTCATCGCTCCAACCTCATCGGCATGGGCGTTCTGCCGCTGCAATTCGTCGATGGCGGGTGGAAGGATCTGGGGCTTACCGGCGACGAGACGGTATCCATCGGCGGGGTTTCCTCGCTCGGACCCCGCCAACGGGTGACATTGCGGATTACTCGCAGCAACGGCCGCACGGACGAAGCCGACGTTCTGTGTCGGATCGACACCGAAAACGAGGTCGAATACTTCCGAAACGGGGGAATTCTGCACTATGTATTGCGCGGTCTGGCGAAAGCGGCCTGAGCTCTTTCCACTCCGTCACGCGTGTTTGATTTCAACGCAGCCGACGGGGCGGCCATGCTCCGCGGCATGACCGGCCGCTTCCTCGCCGCCGCGCTTTTCCTCGGATTTGCGGCGCTCGCGACCCCTGTGCACGCGCAATCCACCGCGCGCGCGCAAGCCGTGGTCGAACTTTACACCAGCCAGGGATGCACCCAGTGCCCGCGGGCCAATCGGCTGCTCGGCATGTTCTCGCGCGAGGAGGGCGTGCTTGCCCTCACGTTTGCGGTGCCGATCTGGGACTATCTCGGCTGGCGCGACACCTTTGCCGATCCGGATTTCGCTGACCGCCAGCGCGCCTATTCACGCACGTTGCGCGTGCGCGGTCGCTATACCCCACAGCTGGTGATCAATGGCGGCGCGGCGATGAGCGCCTCCTATTGGGACGAAGCGCGCGCCTCACTCGATCAGGCGCAGCAGGCGCCTCTGACGTGGACGCCGAGCATAGGCATCACGCTGCTGCGTTACAGCCGCGTTCGCGTGGCGCTCGGCGCGGGCCCTCGCCGGGCCCAACCCGCGGACGTTTGGCTGGCTGTCTACGATCCAGGGCCAGTCACGGAGTACGTAACACGCGGCGTAAACATCAATCGGCGGGTTTATCATTATAACCTGGTGCGATCGATGGAACGCCTCGGCGGCTGGGACGGCAGCGCCGTCTATTTCGAACACGCGCGCTGTACGCCGGAATGCGCGGTGATCATCCAGGAGCCGAACGGAGGACGCGTCCTCGCCGCTGCCTACACGAACCGCAGGAACTGATTACTCAACGCCAGGAATGAGCGTGCCAAGTGGGGGCGCAAGAGCTTCGGCGTCCATCGGATCCAACGCATAGGCCCAGGGCGCCGCGCGGTTGTTGATCTCAAGCGCCGCCGCCTCCTGCTCCGGCGCTTCCGCCCGCGCGACGACCTTAAGCCACGGCCGGCCATCGCTCTCTATCAGCTCCGCATCGAGCGTCACGCCATCGAAAGTCGTGGCGCGCACGCGGGCGAACGGCGCGCCCTGGATGGCCGGCGCCGAGCGCACATCGACTGGCGCAAGTTGCGTGATGCTTTCGGCCGCGGCGTTGACGCTGGATTGCGCGAGCGCCGAAAGCGCCGGCGAAACCACGCGCCAGGGCATTTCGGTGCTGTCTCGGCCGAGAATATAAGCCCGCCCCTCCCTCGGCATGATCTCCACGCGCGCCAAACGATCCGGGGACATCTCCAGCGGAGTGAGCTGCAACCAAGCGGCAACGTTGCGTAACGGCGGCAGGTCGCCACGAGCAGCCCAGGTCTGATCGCTGTCCGGACGGCGCACATAGAGGCCGCTGGTCTCGACGCCGAGGATGAGGTTCACGAGCAATGCGCCGCGCGAATCTTCAATCTGCACCAGCACGCCGCGTCCGCCTTCGCGCGGATCGCCCACGCCAAGGCGTTCGTGCTTGGATGGATCGTTGGTCATGCGCCGTGTGTAACGCAGGCCTTCGAGCCCCTCAGTGAGCTGGTTGAGACGTGACGCCAGCACGGGATAATCGTCCCGGTCGCGCATGACCCAGACCGACTCTTCTCCCCGCTGCGCGCGCTCGATTCGATAGCTCGCGTCAGCGCTGGTGATGATGATGCGCTGCCCGTTGCGGATACTGTCTTCAAGGCCGGGGATCACCGGCCCCGAAGCCAGGTCGGGCCGCGAGGCGCGATATTCGATCCCGATGGTGATGGCGGCGAGCGCGGCGAGCCCTGCGGCGATCAGCCAAAGAGTCAGGACGCGGCGTTTGCGGCGTTCGGCGTGGTCGGTGCTCATCGCCGCGCTCTCCCGCGCCGTTGCCGTCGCCAAAACAGGAACAAGCCGATGCCCGCCACAAGGAGCGGCGCCAACCACACGTTCACGAACACGACCATGGCTTCCAAGCGATCGATGTCGCCGCGCAAGCTGCGTTCGGCTTGCCGCAGTTCGCTGCGGACCTCGATCACGCGCGCCCGGAAGCGCTCGATCTCCGCATTCTCTTCGGGCGTGAGTTCAGCGCCGAGATTGCCGGAGAAGAAGCCGGAGCCGCGCCCGCGCGTCTGCAATTCGGCCAGCCGCGCTTCGGTTTCCTGCAATTCCTGCTGCAATTCTTCCTGACGGCGCTGGATGCGGCGATCTGCATCTGCCTCCATCTCGTCCACCAGCTCCATGCGGCGCAGCGACGGGGCGCGCGAGCGCAGCGACACGAGCGCGTCCGAGCCGCCGAGCACGTCAATGGCGTTGAGAGCGAAGGACGCATTGTCCGCCGCCGAGCCCCCGCTTTGGGGATCGACGTAGAAATCATCCGCGAGGAAATCGACGTCAGCGACGATCACGATTTCCGCCGGTGTCGCCGAGCGCGCCAAAGGCGCCGCTTGTTCTTCCGGCTCCGCTGCAGGCGGCGCGGCGGGTTCTTGGCCTTCGACCGGAGGCTCGGGCGGCGGAGCGGCCGGCCGCCCCTCCGGAAACCCTGTTTCGAGATTGCCCGAAAGCCGGACCGCAATCGTTTCGATGCGCCCGCCGCTCTGCGGCCACATGCCAAGCACTTCGTACGGCGAGGGACGCATCATCGCCGCCGCCGCCGGCATGCGCATCGTGTTGCCGCCGGTGCGCGCCAGCGCGTGCACTTCGACGCCTTCGCGCTCGCTCCAAGTCAGCCCGCCCGCCAGGCCGAAATTGATCCCGCGCCGGAGCCACGCCGTCATGAGATCCTGGCGGTCCAGCTGATCCGCCGGCACAAAGAAAAAGAGCGGTTGCGGAAGATTTTCGACTTGGCCGGTCTGCGGATTCTGCGCCTGCACCGGCAGCGCATGCTCAATATCCAGCACCACGCCGGGGGTCATCGCTACGCCCCAACGTCCAAGCAGCGGCTCTAGCGTCGATGAGGTCGGCGCGGCGCCAACTGGATTGAACGGATCGAAGCCGCCCGATTGTTGCGCCGACAACGCTGCGGGATCGAGCGCTATGAACGCGCGTCCCTTGCGCAGCACGAATTGGTCGATCGCGTAGAGCTGCTGCTGGCTTAGCGCGCCGGGATGGATGATAGCCAGCACGTCCGTGTCGGCAGGAATGTCGGCGAAGTCCGGCGCGAGCTTGGTCACTTGCATCAGCCGGCCCATTTCCGCGGCGAACACGCCGTTGACGCCGCCCATCGTGGGGCTGGCGGCGGCGGTTGCAGGATCGAACGGCAGCGACGTGATTAGCGCGACGTGCGTGGGATCGGGATTCTCCAGCTCATAGATCAGCCGCGTGATCTCATATTCGAGGAAGGCTTCGCGCTGCGGATCGAAAACCGGGATCGTGCGCCGGTCGTCAATCGCATTGGCGCCCGTCAGCCCGAAATAGATCGGGTCGGCGCCTTCGCCGGGACGCAGCGGCTCGATGCCTGCTTCGACAGCTTCGTCCTCCTCCTCGGAATACGGCTCGACATCGATTTCAACGAAGCGCACGCGCCCGCCCGAGCGCGCCTGGAACGTCTGCAGCATCTCCCGCACGCGGGCGGCATACGCCTGCAGTTGTGGCAGGGAAGCGGCGGCGTCGCGCGAATAGTAGAGCGTGAGTTCGACCGGCTCGCT
>DASPMA010000387.1:0-3874 GCA_035627335.1 Binatia bacterium | reverse complement strand
ACGCGGCCGTTCTCGTACCAGAGCGCCTGACCCTGCTCGCAATCGTAGGAACGGCCATCGACCGTATAGCGCATGCGGGTGCCGGCCATGCAGCGGTAGATCTCGCCGCGATAGCCTTCGGAAACGTCGCGGCCTCCAAAGGTTTGCGACGCGGGGTGCGGGTTGCCGGTGGCGTCAAGGCATATGGCTTGGATCAGCAATTCACGCTCGCGCGCCACGCTTTCCATGGAAACCGCGGCGTCGGTCACCGAAAATGCCGACGAGTGTGCGTTGACGGCGGCCGAGACGCTGCCTTGCATGGTCATGTTCTGGCGAATGATCGTGTCGCCCTGTTCGACATTGGCCACCGCGATGGCGATTGCGCTGGCGTGCGCCGAAGCGCGCGCACCGGCGTTCACCACGACGATGTTCGGCGGCGGCACATGCGGCGGGGGCACGACGACGGGCGGGCGCTCGCAACAGACGGGCGGCGGCGGCGGGTTGCACCCGTAATTGCACGGCGGCGGCTGATGGCCGCCGCAGCCGCCCGAACCCGAGCATTGCGGCACATCACGTTGCGTGCGGGCGTCGGCCTCCACCGGCAAAAGCAGAAAACCAAGCGCAGCAACGCCAAACGCGAGCGCCGCCAGAATGTACCGGGCTGAAACGGTCATCGGCCGTTACTCCTTAATCTCGCCTTACCAAGTGCAAGCACGGGGCCAACGCTCTCCCGGCGCACGAAAGGACGCCCCGTCCCGCTACGGTTTCCCATGCCGTCGAAGGCCCGGAGCTTGCGTAGCGCGGCGTACAAACGAGAGGACGCGCGGCGCGCTAACGTAAATGATGGGGGAAGAGACCTTTCATCCCGACACACGGGCGCTGCTCGCTTACGGGCGCGCGCTTGCTGGCGCTGGCGCACGGCCAAAGAAAGGCGGCGCGGACCACGTGCTCGAACGCCTCTTTGTGGTTGAGCGCAAGAAGGACGGCCGCTTGCCCATCCGCACGTTCGGCGCCGAGCTCGTGAGCTTGTTCGGCCGCGATCTTAAGGAGCACGACCTTTCCCGCTTTTTCCTTGCGCCCGATCTCGCGATGATGAACGCGCTCATCCAGGCCTGTGAAGAAGCTGGCGAGCCCGGCATCGTGCGCGTCACCGCTGAAACCGCGTCCGGAAAAATGCTAAGCGCGGAAATGTTGGTGACGCCGCTGAAGGTCGACCGCACGCTTGGTGATCGTTTCCTCGGCCTCTTCCAAGCGCTCGGCGGCGAAGCGTTTCTCGACGGATCGCCAATCCAACTGCTCCGGATCGGCTCAATGCATCCGCCCACCGCGAAGACGCCCAAAGGCATGCGCCTCGTTGTGGTGAACGACTAAGCGTCCAGCAACGCGCGAATGCGCTTGGCGACGTCCGCTTGATCGTAAGGCTTCGGCACAAAGGCAAGCACCTGGTTGCAAGCGCTCTGCGCCTTCATGAGCGCGTCAGGCAAGCCGGAGGTGAGGATGACTTTGGTCGACTCGCATTGCACCATCAGCCACAGCGCCAGATCGATGCCGTCGACGCCGCCGGGCATCGTGATGTCGGAGAAGACCAAATCCACTTTCAATCCGGCCAGCACGAGCTGCTGCGCTTCAACGCCGCTCGCCGCCTCGATCACGTGAAATCCGCAATCGCGCAGGTATTCGGCCATTGCGAGCCGGGACAGAACCTCGTCCTCGACAATCAGGACCGTGGGTCGCATGCCCGCTTGTCCCTCTGCGACCGGATTCTCCGCCGGACTCATCGCCCCTCCCGCTGGACATACCTCTGCCGAACCGTCCAATGCGCTACACCGCACAATGTTCCTAAGAGCGCCACGCCAGCGCCGCGTATCGCCTCATTACGGTATTCTGCGGAACCGGCTATTAGCCAATTCGGTTCATGGCAAGCGGGGAACCATCTACGCCAAGTTCCCAATGACCTCACCCAGTTCAGCATCGCCCCTCAATGTTCTCCTGGTCGAAGCGGACGTGATCGTTCGCTTTGCCATAGCGCGGCACTTGAGAAGCTGTGGGCATACCGTGATCGAAGTCATCAGCGGCACAGAGGCGCGCGCGGCGCTTCTATCCGGATTGGCGATCGATGTCGTGCTGGCGGACGCCCAACTCGCCGGCGATGATAACGGATTCGCGCTGGCGCAATGGGTGCGCAGGCACCGCAAATCTATCGATGTGGTTCTGACCGGAACCCTCGCGCACAAAGTTCAGGTTGCGTGCGAATTCTGCGGCCAAGGCGACAGCGCCGACCGGGACGCACAAGGCCTCACCTCAAGCATTCAGGCCATGCTCGCCGAGCGGAAGCGCCGAATGCGGCCCGCGCCGAAGACTGCGCCAGCCGTCTCCAAGCGCAAGCGCTACTAGGCCACCGCCGCGCGTTCATCTTCCGCGATCGGCGCGTCCTGTCGCGGCAAAGCCGGTTTGCCCCGCATAAGGTCCGAGAGCTTCTCGGCGATCATGATCGTGGGCGCATTGGTGTTGCCACCGATCAAAGTCGGCATCACTGACGCGTCGATCACGCGCAGCCCGCCGATCCCGCGCACACGCAACTGGTCATCAAGCGGCGCCTTGTCGTCCGCGCCCATGCGGACGGTGCCGACCGGATGATAGATGGTTTCGGCATTACGCCGGATCCAAGCGTCGATCTCCGCATCGGTACGGACGTCAGCGCCTGGCGCCATCTCGGGGCCCCGGTAGAGATTCAGAGCATCCTGGCCGCAAATGTCCCGCACGACCCGCACCGAATCGCGCATGGTGCGCCGATCATTTTCCTCGGCGAGATAGTTCGGATCGATCATCGGCGCCGCGAAAGGATTGGTCGACGCGAGCTTCACCGTGCCTCGGCTTTCGGGCCTCAGCTGGCAGGCGTGCACCGTGAAGCCGTCGCGATCGGCCTTGATCCGCGCATGATCGCGCATCACGGCGTTGACGAGGTGAAGCTGAATATCGGGGCGGTCGAGTTCGCCGCGCGTTTTTAGGAACGCGCCGGCGTGCAGGTGATTGGTGCGCCCCGCGCCCTGTTTCATGAGCAGGTACTGCAGCCCGATCATCGGCTGCTTCAAGCCCTTCGTCTTCGAGTACATCGAGATGGGCTTGGTCATCTCGTAGATGACGCAGACGTCGAGGTGGTCCTGGAGATTGCGGCCGACCTCCGGCGCATCGAGCACTACGTCGACGCCAACCTTTCTCAGCTCATCTGCCGGACCGATGCCGGAAAGCAGCAGCAATTGCGGCGACTGGAATGCGCCGCCGCTCAGGATGACTTCGCGGTTGGCGTAAACGCTCTGCATCGGCTTTCCGGGACCGGCTGAGAATTCGACGCCGACCGCCGTCTTGTTTTCGATGATCACGCGCCCCGCATGCGCGTTGGAGATCACTTTCAAGTTGGGTCGCGCGTCCGCGACAGGCGCCAGATAACTCAGCGCCGCACTGCAGCGTTCGCCGTCGCGGATCGTGAGATGGTAGGGGCCGACGCCCTCTTGCTGATAGCCGTTGAAGTCGCGCGTCACCGGATAGCCGGCTTGGCGGCCGGCCTGGATGAACGCCTTGTAGATCGGATCGCCTGGCGGTCCGCGCGACACGCACAACGGCCCGCCGGTCGCATTCCATGCATCGGCGCCGTCGTCGTGATGTTGCGCGCGTTTGAAATAGGGCAGCACGTCGGCATAGCCCCAGCCGGTGAGGCCCATCTGGCGCCAATGGTCGTAATCGCGGGCGTGGCCGCGAATGTAGATCATGCCGTTGATCGCCGACGATCCACCCCAGCCGCGTCCGCGCGGCTGATAAAGGGTGCGGTTGTCGAGGTGCTTCTGCGGCGTCGTCTCGAACCCCCAGTTCGTCGCGCCCTTGGTGGCGATGAGCTGAC
>DASPMA010000386.1:0-2271 GCA_035627335.1 Binatia bacterium | reverse complement strand
ATCGTGCTGCAACTGCGCCGCGATGCGCTGACGCCGGATCAGGTGCGCGCGATCCGCAATCTCGTGGCCAGTGCGACGCCCGGCCTCAGCGCCAACCGCGTCACCATCCTGGATGAAACCGGCCGCCTGCTCGCGGCGGCGCAGGATGGCGAAGGCGCCGTCGCCGAGGGCATCGATGCGCGCCAAGCCGCCGTCGAAGAGCGCATCCGGCGGACGGTGACGGACATCGTCGAGGGCGTGGTCGGCCAGGGCAATGCGCGCGTGCAAGTCAGTGCGGAGATGGACTTCAGCCGCGTCAGCGAAACCTCCGAGCGCTACGACCCCGAAGGACGCGTGGTGCGCTCAACTTCCTCGACCGAAGAGACCAGCACGGATGGCGGCGAAGGCGGGGCGGCGAGTGCCGGGGTCAACGTCCCGGATGCGACAGCCGGCGCCGCATCGAACTCAGGCGGTCCCGAAAGCTCGTCAACGCAGGAGACAGTCAACTATGAAATCTCGCGCACGACCCGCACGGAAGTCAGCGAAGGCGGCCGTGTTCGCCGGCTCTCCGTCGCGGTGGCCGTCGATGGCGTGACGACGCCTGGCGAAGGCGAGAACGCACAGCCGCAATATGCAGCGCGCAGCGAAGAAGAGATGCAGCGGCTGACGCAGCTCGTGCGCTCCGCCGTCGGCTTCAATGCCGAACGCGGCGACGTGGTCGAGGTCGTGAACACGCAATTCGCGCGCACCGCGCCGGGTCCGGCGGCGGAAGAGCCCGGCATGTTCGCCTTCCTCGGCAATCTCGATGTGATGCGCATCATCGAGATCGCCGCCGCGCTGATCGCTTCGCTTGCGTTCGTATTCTTCGTGCTGCGGCCGCTGATCGGCGGGCTGATGCGCGGCGGCGCCAATGCGGAAGCTCCGGGCCCCGTCCCCGCCCTCCCCGGTTCGGGGGGCGCGGCGGCGGCGTTGCCCGCGCCAGGGAGCGCGCCGCTGCCGGCAAACGAAGACGACGGCATCGACGTTGCCCAGATCGGCGGCCGCGTTCGCCAGTCGTCGGTGAAAAAAATGGCTGAAGTCGTGAACCAGCATCCGGATGAGTCTGCGCAGATCATCCGCGGCTGGCTGAACAACGCGCTGTAGCCGATGAACGCGCTCGCCAAACCCGCCGATGTGCGCCCCGATCCGGGAGCAAATGCAGACCTCACGCGCTATTCCGGCGCTGAGAAGGCGGCGATCGTCCTGATGGCGCTTGGCGAAGAAGCCAAGAAGCTTTGGACCATGCTCGAAGAAGAGGAGATCAAGGAGGTCTCCCAGGTAATGGCCTCGCTCGGCGTCGTGCCGTCAGCGGCGGTGGAGGCCGTGGTGCACGAGTTCGTGCAGCGCATGTCGGGCGCGGGTTCAGTACTGGGTTCACTCGACCAGACCCAGCGCATGCTGGCGAATATCCTGCCGAAGGAAAAGCTCGACTCCCTGATGGAGGAGATTCGCGGACCTGCGGGACGCAATATCTGGGACAAGCTCGCCAATGTGAACGAAGCGGTGCTCGCCAGCTATCTGAAGAACGAATACCCGCAGACCGTGGCCGTCGTGCTCGCGAAAGTGCGGCCGGAGCACGCGGCGAAAGTGCTTGCGGAATTGCCGGAAGAGTTCGCCGCCGAATGCATGCTGCGCATGCTCTCAATGGAGCCCGTGCAGCGGGAAATCCTCGACAAGATCGAAACGACGCTGCGCACGGAGTTCATGTCGAACCTGGCTCGCACGTCCAAGCGCGACTCGCACGAATTGATGGCGGACATCTTCAATAATTTCGACCGCCAGACGGAATCGCGCTTCATCGGCGCCCTGGAAAATAAGAACCGCGACAGCGCCGACCGGATCAAGGCGCTGATGTTCGTGTTCGAGGACCTGGGCAAGCTCGACTCAGGCGGCGTGCAGACGCTGCTGCGGGCTGTCGACAAGAGCGATCTGGCGCTCGCGCTCAAGGGCGCTTCGGATGCGCTGCGGACGCTCTTCTTCTCCAACATGTCCGAGCGCGGCGGCAAGCTCTTGAAGGAAGACATGGCGGCGATGGGGCCGGTGCGCCTCAAGGACGTCGACGCCGCGCAGACGCGCATGGTGGCGATGGCCAAGGAATTGTCGGCGCGCGGCGAGATCGTCTTGTCCGACGGCAAGTCAGACGACGAGCTGATCTACTGATGGCGCAAGTTCGCAAATACGGTTTCGACACCGAATTCGCGCCAGACGGCGCGGTGATGCGCGAAGCACCCAAACGGCTGACGCCCGAGGAAA
>DASPMA010000385.1:0-7167 GCA_035627335.1 Binatia bacterium | reverse complement strand
ACCACACCCAGTTTCCGGAATACGTAACGGCCCGCTTCTGGTGGATCCCGCTTTGGGCCGGATACCGCTACATGCACGCCTTCCATGACAAGTCCGGCCGCGTGATGGTGGCGACGCCGACCATGCAGAAGCAGCTGCAACTGCAAGGCTTCCGCAACACCGCGATCTGGAGCCGCGGCGTCGACGTCGATCTCTTCCACCCCTCGAAGCGCGGCATCGATGGCGGCGTCTATCCCGCCGACCTGCCGCGGCCGATCTTCGCCTATGTCGGCCGCGTCTCGGTTGAGAAGAACATCGAAGCGTTTCTCGCGCTTGATCTGCCAGGTTCGAAGGTCGTGGTCGGCGGCGGACCGGCGCTCGAAGAGTTGAAAGAGAAATATCCAAACGCACTCTTCACCGGTCCGAAGTTCGGAGAAGAGTTGGTTCGTTACTACGCCGATGCGGACGTGTTCGTGTTTCCAAGCTTCACCGATACATTCGGCCTCGTCATCCTCGAAGCCGCCGCGACCGGCACGCCGGTCGCCGGCTTCATCGCGCCCGGTCCGCAAGACATCCTACCCGGCACCGGCGCCGGCATTGTCGACATGGACTTGCGCAAGGCGTGCCTGGAAGCGCTGAAGCTGAAACGCGAAGATGCGCGCGCACTGGCCGAGAAATACTCATGGCGCGCTTGCGCCGAAGACTTCCGCCGCAATCTCGAACCGCTGCCCCAGGAAAAAGGCCGCCGCTTCTGGCACAAGCTGCGCGATTTACGGGCGCGGGCGAAAGAGCGCCGTAAGCTGAAGCGCGAAGCCAAGCGTGCGCAGCGCGAACGCAAATAGGTTCTAGGGTCTAGGGATTAGTTTTAGCGGACGTCTCCGTGGCGCGAAGGCCGCCTCCTGAGCTACCACTTAATCGATTTGCGCAGCCTGTACCGAAGCCAGATCGCAGCGCCGTTCAGCAACAGCGTGATGGCCAGCAGCACCAAGCCAGCGGCCGCCGCCAGCTCCAAGAATTCCGCCTGCGGCCGCGACGTCCAGTTGAACATCTGGATCGGCATCACCGTGAATTCCTGGCCGAGCCAGTGACTTGGCGCCCAACTCGCTATCGCGTCGCCGAAGCTCGCCGTGGACTGGATCGTCGTGCCATGCGGCAGGTCGAGCACCTGCCCCGCTTCCACCGGCCGCTCGGAGAAATCCGGAAGCACGATGACGCCGTCGTGCGTGATGGTCACGCGCTCGGTGGCGTCGGGGTTCACGGCCGCGCCATATTCATCCAGCACGCCAATCGTCTGGAACGTCGCATCGCCAGGGCGCGTGATCGGCAGGAAGGCCACGAAGGTGAGGCCGCCGATCATGATCAGCGGTGCGGTTTCCCCAAGCGCCCGCGACACGCCGATGATCACGCCGGTTACAACGCCTGGCAGCGCGTAGGGCATCACGTGATGCTGCGTCGTCTGCCATTTTGTGGCGCCGACCGCGAGCGCGGCATGGCGGATTTCCTGAGGCACGCCGCGCACGGCCTCACGCGTTGCAACAATGATCACGGGCAAGATCAGCAACGCCAGCGTGATGCCCGCGGTGAGGATCGATTGGCCGAACGCGTCAGCCGCCGCATTGCGTAATCCTTCGGGAAGAAAGTCCGGATAGCGCGCCGGATTGCCGAGCACCTGCACGAAAATGCCCAGCGCCATCAGGCCGAACAAAATCGACGGCACGCCCGCCAGATTGTTCACCGCGATTTCGATCGCGCTCGTGACGGCGTTCTTCGGCGCGTATTCTTCGAGATAGACGCCGGCCAGCAATCCCACCGGAATTGCGATCAGCGCTGTCGTGACGATGACGAGGATCGAACCGACCCACGCCGACAAGATCCCGGCCTCCGCCGGATTGGAAGACGCAAAACTCGTGAAGAAGCGCCAATTTAAAACGCTCTCTCCCCACGGCGCGAACGGCCAGACATCCGCATCGGCCATCAGCTTGAGCACGAGCGCCACCAACGTGCCGAGGCCGATGATCGTCGCCAGGATGCCCCAGATGATGAAGCTGCGGTCCTTGAACCGGCGCACGCCGAGCCCCGGCGGCTGGGCGGTGATGTCGCGCGCGCGGTCGACGTCGATGGCCGTCATCAATAGGCCTCCCGGAAGCGGCGCTGCAGCCAGAACGCGAAGAAATTGAACATCAGCGTCAGCACCAGCAGCGCAAGGCCCGCCGCGAAGATGGAATTGTATTCGAGCGTGCCGTACGGCAGGTCGCCCAGCGCGACCTGCGCCATGAACGCCGTCACCGTCGCGCCCTGCTGCGTCGGGCTCGTCACCATTTGCGGCATCTGTCCGCCGGCGACGACCACGATCATGGTCTCCCCGATAGCGCGCGACATGCCGAGGATCACCGCGCCGACAACACCGGACACCGCCGCGGGCACGACGACGCGGAACGCCGTCTCCAGGCGCGTTGCGCCCATGGCGAACGAACCTTCCCGCATCGATCGCGGCACCGCGCGCATCGCATCTTCAGAGAGTGAAGCGATGTAGGGAATGATCATCAGGCCCATGACGAGGCCCGCGCCGAGCAAGTTGAACGACGGCAGCTCGATGCCGAACGGCCGCAGCCATTGCTGCAGCAGCGGCGTCACGAACAAGAGCGCAAAATAGCCGTAAACCACCGTCGGCACCGCCGCGAGCAGTTCGAGCGTCGGCTTAATCGTCTCGCGCGTACGCGCGCCGGCGAACTCGCTGAGATAGATGGCGACCAAAAGACCGAGCGGCACCGCAACAGCGAGCGCCACGAGCGTCGCCATGAACGTCCCGCTCAAGAGCGGCGCAATGCCGTACTGCGGATTGTCGAAAAGCGGCGTCCAGGTCGTCGAGGTAAGGAACTCGATGATTGAGACGTGGCTGAAGAACTTCGTGGACTCAGACAGGACGACATAAACGATGCCCAGCACAACCGCGACCCCCAGCGCGGCGGCCGCGAACAGCGAGCCCTCAATAATGCGCTCGCCCCAGCGCACTTTCGTCTTGGTGAAGTCCCGTTCCACCTGCACACCCATCTGGCCGACTCAAGGCCCACACGCCAGCGCCGCTTAATGCAGTTTTGTGACAGTTTCACATCGCCCGCCGCGCGCCTGGCGCATCGCTTCCATCCGGAGATGGCGCCCCTCCCGCTTGCCGCGCGGATTTTGCTCAGTTTTTCGCCGTGTCCGGCGCTTGGGCGGGAGGCGCCCTCGCCTCCCGCCAAGCCTCTTTACTGCTGCACTTCTTCCAAGATTAGCGGACGTGCCAGCACGTCTTCGATGCTTGCGCCGATCAGAGCGCGCCCGCCAAAGGCGGTCCCCTGCTGGCGGCGCTGAGCGCGCTGCAGATAGACCGGGTAAGCGGTCGCGGGCAGCGGGATGTACCCGACCTGCGCCGAAAGGCGCGCCGCATTGTTGATGTAGTACTGCACGAACTGCTGCACCTGCGGGCGTCGCAGCGCCGCCGCATTCACATAGATGAAGATGGGGCGCGACAGGGGCGCGTACGTGCCGTTCTCTACCGTCTGGCGGCTCGGCACGACCGGCCCGTCGCCGCCATCGATCGCCAGCGCCTTCAGGCGGCTGCGGTTCTCTTCGAAATAAGCGAGGCCGAAATACGCCATGCCGCCGGGATTGGACGTGACGCCTTGCACCAGCACGTTGTCGTCTTCGGACGGCGTGTAATCGGTGCGCGAAGAACGAGCCGTGCCATTCACGGCTTCGGTGAAATACTCAAACGTGCCCGACGCGGACCCAGGGCCGAAGAGCTGCATCTGCAGATCGGGGCCGCCGACCGCTCGGAAATTATTCACGTTCGATCCGGGCGACCAGATCTGGCGCAACTGCGCGACCGTGATCGAACTCAACGGATTGGATGGGTGAACCACAACGGTAAGGCCATCGAACGCCACCGGAATCTCAACGAACCCAATGCCAGCCGCCCGGCACGCTTCCATTTCCGAACCCCGGATCGGACGCGAGGCGTCCGCGATGTGAATCTCGCCGCGGCAGAAGCGCCGAAGACCTGCGGACGAACCGCTCTCGCCGACGGCAACGCGGATGCGGCCCTGAGTCTGTTGTTGGAAGGCTTCCGCCGCCGCTTCCGAGATCGGAAACACGGTCGACGAACCGTCGATTTGGATAGTGAAGGCTTGTTGGGCGAACGCGCTGGCGGCGCCGAGCGTCAGCGCAGCGATGGCCGCTGCGGCTATTTTGAAGATGTTCATGGCTTGCTCCGTTGAGAGGTGCGAAAGAGCAGGAGAACGGCGCCGGTTGGCGCCGCTATCCTCAGTCGCGGGCTCAGAAGTCGAACTGCGTGCGCAGCGTGACGATCTGCGCTTCGGCATCGGCGCCGACGGCGCGGTCCATCTCCGTGTCGGCGAAATTCAGCTTGAAACGGAAATGATCGATCGGGACCCAATCGAGGCCGATGGCATAGGCCGTCTGCTCGCCGCGACCGGCGCCGGGGCCTTCGCTCAGATCGGCGTAGTCGTAACGCGCCGACAGCATCCAATGCCCAAGACCGCCGTCCTCTCCGAACGGACGGCGCGGCGCAATGGCGCCGAACGAGCCGGTGTTGGCGCGGTAGCTGCGGCTTTCTCCGGTCAACGACCAGTAGAAATCGACATAGTAGGCTTGAAGATCATAGCTCTCCACGCCGTCGTCTGCTTGGAGGATAGTGTACTCCGCATGCGCGCCGAACGGACCGAATTGCAACGCCGCTTCGCCGCCATAGGACACGTCTTCCTCGGCGGCGATGCCAGGATTGATCCAGCTCGTGCTGCGTCCGTTTTGCGGACGCACGGAGTAGGCGAGACTTGCATCCTCCTCCCGGCTGCGGCTGCGCGCATGCAAGCCGAGGTGGATGAGGCTTACGCCTTCCGGCGTCGTCGAGAAGATCGGCGCAAACGTGACACGGCCGCTGACGGCGGTTTGTTCGCTCGTACCTTGCGCGGTGTTGTCGTTGAGCGAATCGCCCTGGAGAGCGGCCGCGACCGACCAATTGTGGCCGCCGGTTAGAAAGCCAAGGCCGGCGAGGCGCCCATAACCGAACGCGTTGATCATCGCCGAGCGCTCGATCAACGGAATATCGAGCGATGAAATGCGGTCTTCCAACGGTGAGGTGATGTTGTGCTCGCCGATCAGGATCGACCAATCGTCGGTGACGTATTCCAGATAGGCGTCGTCGACCCCGACTTCGCTGGTGGCGCCGCTATTGCCGGGATCGAGCACAAAATCGATCTTGTAGCGCCAGTTCTCGGTGAGGCGGCCCTGCGCGCCGATGAAAGCGCGGCGCACGTACGTGCTGAAGCCGTCGTCGCCGGCGGCGATGTCCCACTCCGACGAGGCGATATCGTATTGAAAGCGGCCGCGCAGCTTGAAGCGCGCGTCGCCGTAGCGGTCTTCGCCGACGGTGCCGGTCCAGCTGGTGGTATGTGACGGCGCGGCTGTCTGCGCTTGCGCGGCGCTCGCGCCCGCGACCGTGGCCAAGGCCGCCAGTGCGACCTTGGTGAGTGTGTTCTTCTTCATTGAGACCCCCTGATGAGCCGTGCCCTGAGTTGGGCACGGCGGGGGTTAGGCGGCGTCCATGAAGCCGGCGCGACGCTTCAGCGAAGCCTCGGCGAAGCTTCAATTGCGCTTTTGTGACGTGGCGCCGGCGCAGCACCATGTTTCGGTGAGGGAATTAGCAACCATTAGGACTTTACATATCGAGGGAACGCACATATTTCGCGTTCACCGGCGGACCTGGAAACAGCGTCCACTAACGCCCCCTCGGCCCAGGCCACTCTGGGGGATCGCAAGCAACTGGGAGCAGGAAGCTCCTTGGCGATCCTCCGGCGCAAGCTCCCAAGGGCGGACCTGACATTTAGCATGTCCGACTAACGCCGGCCTGGGTTTAACAAACGTCGCTCCGAGAGCGGCGGCATTGTTGGGAGCAGCCGGATGGACTACGTCCTCTCGCCTCTCGATCTTTTGGCGCAAGACGCGCCTGAAGGTCCTGTCGCCATCGCGCGTCCGCACCGGGTCACCGCTGCGGCGCAATGGTTCCTGCAGCACTTCCCTGGCGAAGTGTTCTACGCCGTGAAGGCGAACCCTTCGCCATGGGTGCTCGACGCGCTGTGGGCCGCGGGCGTCAAGAATTTCGACGTCGCTTCGGACGCCGAAGCGCAGCTGATCGCGACCCGCTACTCGGGCGCGCAGATCGCCTTCATGCATCCGGTTAAGAGCCGCCGCGCCATCGCGCGCGCCTTCCACGAGTTCGGGGTCAAGACCTTCGCCCTCGATAGCGAGGACGAACTCGAGAAAATCCTGGCTGAAACCAACCACGCCAAGGACCTGACCCTGGTCGTTCGCTTTGCCGTCAGCGGTGAAGGCGCCGCCTACCCGCTTACCCGCAAATTCGGCGCATCGCCGGAAGAGGCACCGGCGCTGCTGCGCCGCGCGCGATCGGTCAGCGAGGAGATGCTGGGCGTCTCCTTCCACGTCGGCAGCCAATGCATGCGTCCAGACGCATTCCGCACCGCGCTCGACATGGTCAACCGCGCCATCGTGAAGGCCGGCGTCGTCGCCGACATCGTCGATGTCGGCGGCGGTTTCCCGGCCATCTACCCCGGCATGACCCCGCCGCCGATGATCGACTACGTCAACGCCATCAAGACCGGCTTCGAGGACATGTTCGTCGCCCAGAACGCCAAGCTCTGGGCCGAGCCCGGCCGCGCGCTCGTCGCCGAAGCCGGCTCCACCGTCACGCGCGTCGAGCTGCGCAAGGGCGATGCGCTCTATCTCAACGACGGCGCCTTCGGCACGCTGTTCGACGCCACGCACTTGAACTGGTCGTTCCCGGCCCAGCTGCTGCGCGCCGAGCCCAGCCGCGCCAAGCTGGCGCCCTTCCGCCTGTTTGGCCCGACCTGCGACTCGATGGATGCGGCGGCCGGCCCGTTCATGCTCCCCGCCGACATTAAGGAAGGCGACCTCATCGAAATCGGCTCGCTCGGCGCTTACGGCATGGCGATGGCCACGCGCTTCAACGGCTTCGGCGACGCGGTGACGATCGAGTCCAAGGATGCGCCATGGCCGACCATGTACGGCGAGGCGCAAGCGCCTGTCGTGGCGATGAAGCGCAAGCGCGCGAAGAAGACGAAGCGGGCTTAAGGCGCGCGCGGGGCGACCGAA
>DASPMA010000384.1:0-5961 GCA_035627335.1 Binatia bacterium | reverse complement strand
GAATCCCTGAAACCAGCCGTTCAGCCCCCAGATCACCGTCGCCAGCAGCAACGTGTCGGCAAAGCCCATGCCGATGTTGCAGATGGCCGTCATCAGGAAGCCGAATGTCAGGAACACGCGCATGTTGGCGTGATCGGCCAGAAAGCCGTTAGTGAGCTTGCCGAGCGCGTATGTGTAAAAAAGCGCGGAGCCGATCAGGCCGAATTCGGCCGGCGTGAAGATGCCGGCGTCGATCATGGACGGCTTCACCATGCCAATGGCGAGACGGCACGTGTAAATGAGCCCATAGCCGAGGGTGATGGCGAGCATCACGCGCCAGCGGTGCGTGCGGAAGAGTTTATCGATCGTGTTCTGATCTTGGATGAGGGGCGCGTCCGCGGCCGTCGCGAACGCCTTCAACAAACCTCCCGCCACGCACTTCCCCTTCTTGTCATTTCTTCTTGGCGATCCAGGCGTGCGCCGGATCGTTGTTGAAGATCCAGGTCCGTTTCGGACCGGCCATCACGTTGAGATAATAGAGATCGTAGCCGTGCGGCGCGCCGACCGGATGATAGCCGCGCGGCACCAGCACGACATCGCCATCCTCCACGCACACGGTTTCATCGAGCGAACGATCGTCGGTGTAGACGCGCTGGAAGGCAAAGCCCTGCTCTGGGTTGAGCTTGTGATAGTAGATTTCCTCCAGCGCTGACTCTTCCGGCGGCGCGAAGCGGTCGTGCTTGTGCGGCGGATAGGACGACCAGTGGCCGCCGGGCGTGATGACTTCGGCGATCAGCAAACTGTCTGCGGGCTCTGTCTCGGGCAATATGTTTCGCACGTAGCGCGTGTTCGTACCCTGGCCGCGTGTTTCCTTGGAAATGCGGTCTGAGGAAACGAGCCGCGCTTCGCCGCCGCCTTCGCCGGGCGCGGTGCCGATCGCGACCTCCAGGGCCGTGCGCGCTGTGATCTCGTAGTGCGCACTCGCCGGCGCATAGACGGCAGCCGGCGGCGCGTCTTCGAAGACGCTCATGCGTTTGCCGATGTTCTCGAAGCGTTGTCCGCCTGCTTCCACATCGCAGCGCCCGCTCAGCACGACGAGACATGCTTCGCGGCCGGCTTCGCCGCCGCTCGCTTTCTCGCCCGGCTCAAGCTTCAGCACTTTGAACCCGACATACGTCCAGCCCGCGCTTTGCGGCGTTACTTCGAGCACGCTTCCGCGGTCGTCCCGCGGTTTTGGTCTCACACGAAGATCCGGCATCCGTGCTCCTTAAATCAGCCCAGCGGCGGCCGCTTCGCGTTTCAGCGTCGCGAGGCCAAGCTCGCCGTACTCGCGCGGATTGGCGATCGCGGGATCCTGCTCGGCCTCGACGATGATCCAACCCTCATAGCCGATGCGCTTCAAAGCCTTCATGACAGCGCCAAAATCGATGCTGCCGTCGCCTGGCACAGTGAACATGCCCGCCAGCACCCCGTCTAGGAAGCTCTTGCCCGTGCGCCGCGCCTCGGCATGCACGGCGCCGCGAACATCCTTGCAGTGGACGTGTGCGATGCGATGCGGATGACGCTCGATGACGTCGATGGCTTTGACGCCGCCGAGCGCGGCATGGCCGGTGTCAAGCGTGAAGCCCATGCTTGGCGATGTCGCGGCGATGAATGCATCCATATCGGCTTGGCTCTCGACCACCGTTCCGAGATGGTGGTGATAGGCGAACCGAAGCCCCTTGCCCGCAATGTAGTCGGCCACATTGCTCACACGTTCGCCGAATTGCTTCCAGTCGCCGGCGCGCAAGCGGGGCGCCCCTTCCAACGGCACGCTTCTGTTGCTGTGCACCGCGTTGCTGGTTTCGGCAAACACGAACACGGTCGAGCCCATCGCTTTCAGCAGGTTCAAGTGATCCTGCAGCGCAGAGATTTCCGCGTCGGCGCCCTGCGCCAGCAGACTGCCGCTATACCAGCCGCCGACGATATCGATGCCGAAGGGCGCAATCGCCGCCTTCAGCGCATTCGCCTCGCGGGGAAATTTGCCGCCGAGCTCCACGCCTTCGAAGCCAATCTCCTTCGCCTCCCGGAGGATTGTCTCAAGCGGCGTGTCACCGCCGAGCTCGGGCATGTCGTCATTGGCCCAGGCGATCGGGCTGACGCCAAAGCGAATGCTCATATCTTGCGCCCCGTCGGAGCAACCCTGGCTTCGTAAGCCGCGCGCGCGTCGCGCACCGCGGCGCGCTCCGAAACTTCAGGCACCGCCACATCCCACCACCAGCCGCCGGCTTCGGTAGCTTTCATCGGATCGGTGTCGATGACGATGACGCTGGTGCGATCCGCCTTCCTGGCCCGTGCGAGGGCCTGCTCCAAGGCGGCAATGCCGCCTACCTTCTCCGCGATTGCCCCGAGACTGGCGGCGTGCGCGACGAAATCGATTTCAGGCAATGTGTCGTGTTCGGCGTCAGCAAGCAGATTGTTGAAGGATTCCGACCCGGTCGATCGCTGCAGGCGATTGATGCAGCCGAAGCCGCGGTTGTCCAGCACGACGATCGTGAGCTTATTGCCGAGCATCACCGACGTGGCGATCTCGGAATTCATCATCAGGTAGGAGCCGTCGCCGACCATCACGAAAACTTCGCGGTCCGGCGCGGCCATCTTGACGCCTAGTCCGCCGGCGATCTCGTATCCCATGCAAGAATAGCCGTACTCAACGTGATATCCGCCCGGCTTTGCCGTGCGCCACAGCTTGTGCAGTTCGCCCGGCAAGCCTCCAGCCGCGCAGACGACGACGGCGTTATCATCCGCCGCGCGCTGCACAGCGCCAACCACCTGCGCGTCGCTGGGCCTCTCTTCTCTTTTCGGCGCCGCAGTCGCGGCATCGACAGACTTGGTCCACAGCTTCACGCGCTCTGCGTTCGCTTCGCACCATGCCTTTGGCGCCCTCCAGCCATCGAGTTGGGCCGCCAGCGCCTCAAGCACTGCGCCGGCGTCTCCAATCACTGAAATTGCGCCATGCTTCACAGCATCATGCGGTGTTACGTTCACCTGGACGATTGTGCAGCCCTCGCGTTCAAACAACGTGCGCGAGCCGGTGGTGAAATCCTGCAGGCGCGTTCCAATGGCGACGACAATGTCTGCTTCCGCCGCAGCCGCGTTTGCCGCGCTCGATCCCGTTACGCCGATGGAGCCCAGCGCGCCGCCATGATCCCACGCCAGTGCGCCCTTACCTGCCTGAGTCTCCGCAATGGGCAGCCCAGTCCGCTCTGCCAGACGCGAAAGCGTTGCTTCCGCACCCGAATAGAGCACGCCGCCGCCCGCGATCACGAGCGGCGCTTTGGCCTTGCGCAACAGGGCGGCAAGGGCCTCGACATCGCGTGGGTCGGGCTGTGGTTTGCGCATGCGCCAGACGTGCTTTTCGAAGAAATGGCGCGGATAGTCGAACGCCTCGGCCTGCACATCCTGGCAGAAAGCCAAAGTCACAGGTCCACAATTGGCTGGGTCGAGCAACGTCGCCATCGTGCGCGGCAATGCATCGAGCAATTGCTCCGGCCGGGTTAGGCGATCGAAATAGCGTGACACCGGCCGGAAGCAATCGTTCGCCGACACCGTGCCGTCGCCAAAATCTTCTATTTGCTGCAGTACCGGGTCAGGGCGACGCGATGCGTAGACATCGCCTGGCATCAGCAGGACCGGCAGGCGATTTACGTGCGCGACGGCCGCGGCCGTCACCATATTGGTCGCGCCCGGGCCGATCGATGTCGTGCAAATCATCGCGCGGCGGCGCCGCATCTGCTTGGCATAGGCGATCGCCGCGTGCGCCATCGCCTGCTCGTTATGAGCACGATAAGTGGGCATCGCTTCACGCGTGGCATACAGCGCCTCACCCAACGCCGCTACGTTGCCGTGGCCAAAGATGGCCCACGCGCCTGCGAAGTACGGCGCCTCGCCGCCGTCCAGCTCGATATACTGGTTCGCGAGATAGCGCACCGCGGCTTGCGCCGCCGTCAGACGCAGCGTGCTCACGCGGATATTGTACGCGCGTTGCGCGCGCCCCGCCATGCGTCGACGAGCACAGAGAGATTGGCCGCGAGCGAATCGATCGCCGCCGCATCATCAATCTGACCCTTGAACCATTGCTCCGCCGCGCCGTTGAAAATGGTGCGGCCCACGGCGAACCCTTTAACGACGCCGCAACGCGCCGCTGGGCCGAACGATTGGACGAGTTCTGTCTGCGGCGCCGAAAGACCCAAGACAACGACGCCGCGGCAGTGCGGATCGTTGGCAACGATGGTGCGTTCAATGTGCGCCCATGTTTCCGCCTCGCTTGCCGGCTCCAGCTTCCACCAGTCGGGCTTGACGCCGAGATCGTAGAAGCGCTGCAACACCCGCGCCGCCGTGTCATGCTTCACCGCGCCATTCTTCGAAGCGATGATCTCGACCAGCAATTCATGGCGCGTGGCGCGGCACGCATCGAACAAGCGAAGCGCCTGGCGTTCCTGGCGCGCGCACAAATCTTCCGGATCATCCGCGTGATAATGGAATAGGCACTTGACGACGTGGTTCAGAGGCCATTGCGCGATCTCCGCGCCGACGTCCTTAAAGCCCGAGTCGAACTCAATCGGCACCGATTGCGGCAGCTCAATCGGCCGACCGATCCAATACGGATAGTCGGCCGCTGCTTCCAGCGCGCGCATGCCGTGGCGGCCGTCCAGCAAAACGCCGAAACGCGGATCGCCCTTGGCGACCTTGTCGACAGCGCGCAACGCCAAGGTCTTGAACGCCGCGATCCGGTCATCGCTCGCGCCTGACACGCGCGCGAGGTCCTCAAACTGCGTACGGTGATCCATCGCCAGCACCGTGAGTTCATCGTAGACGCCGTGCCGCGTGCCGGCCCAGTGCAGATGTTCGAGCACTTTGTCCTCGCGCAAACGGTGCGCGCGCTGCTTCTGCGCCAGGAAGTATTCCATCTCTTCCCAAGTTGGCATCGCTGGCGCGCAGCCGTGACGCGAGACGACCATGGCCCCCGCTGCATTAGCGAGCGTGCAGCACCGTTCGGTATTGTCGCCGCGGAGCCAGCCACGGAGAAAGCCGGCCATGAAGGCGTCGCCCGCGCCAAGCACGTTATACACTTCGACCGGAAATCCGCCGACAACGAGGCTCTCCTCCACGGCGTCTGGAATGGCGCCTTCGAACGCCGCGCATCCTTCTGCGCCGAGCTTCAACACGATCAGCGCATCGGTCTTGGCGCGGATCGCGCGCAGCGCGGCAATAGTGTCAGATCCCCCGCCGAGAATGCGGATTTCCTCGTCCGTGCCGACGATCAGATCGCACTGCGCGGCGATCGCCTGCAACTCACGCGTCACCTCCTCGTTGGCGACAAATCGATTCTCGCCCATGTCGCGCGCTTCGAGGCCCCACAACACCGGGCGGTAGTCAATGTCGAATGCGACCTTGCGCCCTGCCGCCTTCGCCAACGCGATCGCGCGTTTACTGGCGGCGCGCACAGTGGGCTGCGACAAGTGCGTGCCGTTCACAAGCACGGCGGCCGCGGAGTCAATGTACTCTGCGTCGATGTCGGCTTCGCTCAACGCCATGTCGGCGCAGTTCTCGCGATAGAAGATGAGCGGGAAGGTCTCACGGTCGCGGATGCCGAGGATGACAAGTGCGGTCAAACGCTGCGCATCGCTGACCACGCCGCGCACATCGACGCCGTCGCGCTCAAGCTCCTCGCGGATGAAGCGGCCCATGTGGTCGGCGCCGACACGGGTGATGAGGCCGGTTCTCAGGCCCAGCCGCGCCGCGCCAATCGCAGTGTTGGTGGGGCTGCCGCCCACATATTTGGCGAAGCTGCCCATGTCTTCGAGGCGGCCGCCAATTTGTTGGCCGTAAAGATCGACGGACGAGCGGCCGATCGCGATCAGATCAAGCGTGCGCTCTCGCTGCGCCATCGGGATCGTCGCCTCCGGGACCGCGCGCACGGGTGTCGCGGCGGCACGTGTA
>DASPMA010000383.1:0-2884 GCA_035627335.1 Binatia bacterium | reverse complement strand
TTGATCAAGCCGTGTCTGCCCTTGCCGAGGAGGCGTTGCCGCCCGATCTGAAGAGGAAGTAATGGCTCAAACCCTGGATTGAGCCGCGGCGCGCTAGACGGCCTGCGTGGCGCAATCCAGATTGAGCATGCCGGCGCCGGGCGGAGACGAGTTTGGACGAATATCCTTCACGCGAACGCACCACTGCGGCGTCACTCGAGCCGCGTGTGTCCGCCGTCGTCGTCGTGCGCAACGTCCACACTAAGCGCCCTGTCCAGACGCCGATGGATTTGTGCCTGCGCAGCGTGCTGGCCGAGCCGGCGGTCGACGACCTGGTCATTGTCGATCAAAAGAACGGGCCGGAAGTTTCCGCCACATTGCGCGCACTCCAAGCCGATCGACGTGATGTGAGGGTCGTCACCGCGCCGCCGAACGCCAGCTACGCTGCCGCAGCCAATCTTGGTGCGAGCGAAGCGCTGGGACGCTGGCTGGTCTTCGTGGACCCCGACGTGGTCCTGCAGCGCGGCGCTGTCTCGCGTATGGCGGCTGCGGGTGATGAGGCGCATCAGCCATGCATTGTCGGCGGGCGGCTGACCGATCTCGAAGGGCGCGAGCGCGTCGTCGCGCGCGCCGGCGCGCTGAACGCCTTCTCCGCCATCGCCGTCGCGATGGGCTTGCCTGCGCGCAAGCCCAAGCGCGTTGTGGGCGAAGCGGCGCGCGTTGCGGCGGTTTCCGGCGCCTTAATGGCCATCCCGCGCCGCGACTTTGAAGCGCTGCACGGCTTTGATGAAGAGTTCAAAACCGACTGCGCCGACCTCGATTTGTGCCGACGCGCAAATGCAGCCGGCGGCGCTATCCTCTTCCATCCCGCCGCCGCCGGAGTGCAGTTCGCCCGTCGCCCGGAGAGCGGGCGCAAACAGGCTCAAGGGCTGGCGCGTTTCGTGGCGCGCAGCGCAAAGACCGGCCCCGAGAAGGCGTTCGCGGCCATTGCCGAACCGGCGCTCGCCGCACTCTTAGCGCTAAAGGATTTGCTCGTCGGCCGGCCGCCTATTCGGCGCTAGGCTCGGCGACCGTTCCCACAAACAACGCCACGCGCTCGCCACGGCCTAGCGACAGCCCGCGCACCGGCGGCTCTGCTGGCGCGAACACCAGATCGCGCGCGGCAAGAATGGCGTCGAAGTCCGGCAGGACGCGGGCGTCAACAACTACGGCATCGCCCGCGCTCGCCCGCTCGCCCGCTTCGCGCGCGCTGACATTTCGGATCGACGTGCGCGTCATAAACACGAGACTGGGTTCGTTATACCCGACCACCCAGAGCGGACGCTGATCGGTGGGCGTCAGGCGCGCGCGCGTCAACGCAGCGAGGGTTTCGCTGCTGACATTGAGTTCGCGCGCTTCTGGCCAAATCCGGTCGCGCAAGCTGAACGAGAGCACCAGCGCGCACGCCACCAGCACCGCCGCTTTTGCAGCCGGCCGCCTCAGCATCATCAGTGCTGTAAACGCCGCCGCCACAGCGCCGACGCCGACCAACGCAGCGGAAATCGCTCGGCGCAAATCCGCGCCGAAGTCGCCGGGCATGGTCGTCGCCAATGTCGCGGTCAGCGCAACAATCACCAAGCCCGCGACAGCAAAGAGCACTACGCCCGCCGGATGCGCCGTGCGCCATTGGCGCCCCAGCATCGCGGTCAACCCGGCGCCGCACAGGAGCGCAAGCGCCGGATAAGCCGGCAGCACATAATGCGGCAGCTTGGTTGGCGCGAGTTCAAAGAAGATGAGCGTGGGGACGGCCCACGCGATCAGGAAACGGCGGTTCGCATGCGCCGTATCCACGCGCGGCGCACGGACTGTCTCCCAAGCAAGCCGCGCCGCCGCGGGCAAAGCGTAGGTCGCCGGGAAGATCAGGAAGGGCAGCAGGAAGAGATGATAGCCCGGAAGCGCGAAATGCCCGTCGTTACCGCTGACAAGCTTCGGCCCGATATCCCCGAACATCATGTCGAAGAAGAAACGCCCGCTTGTCTCCACCGAGATGGCGATGAACCATGGCGCAACGATTAGTACCGCAAGCAGCGGTCCGGGCCACCAAATCAACGGCCGCATCCAGGCCCAGCGTCGCTCCCAAAGTCCAAGCGTTCCAAGCGTCAACAGCGCAACCAGCGGCGCCACCGGCCCCTTAACGAGCACGCTAAGTCCCAGCGCGATCCAAAACAGCGCCGCCAGTTCTTTGGAGCCGAGGATGCGCCGCTCGTCCGGCATTGTGCGCAGCCGTGCGACCGCCGCCATCATCACGACGATCAGCCCGAGCAAGAGCGCATCGGTCGTCGCGGCCATGCCTTCGAAGCCGGCGAGCATGCCGGCGGCAAACAGCCCAGCCCCAAATAAAGCCGCGCGCTCGGTCAGCAGCACGCGTCCGGCCCACATCGTCGCCACCGCCGCGAGCACCAAGCCAAGCGCCGACGGCAAACGGTAGGGCCAGATCTCGTTGTTGGCCTTCATGAGCGGGCTCATCACAAACACGCTCGCGGCCTGCGCCCAGTGCGCGCCGATTGGCTTTCTGTTGCGCTCTTCGCCCTGCACGCGAATGCGGACGAAATCGCCGGTTTCGAGCATCTGGCGCGTGGCCTGCGCGAAGCGCGCCTCGTCTCCGTCCATCACCGGCGCGCGTGCGGCTCCGAACTGGGCCGACAGGAGCGCGATCAGGGCGACCAGAACGTAGCCGCGCCAGCCGCGGGCAAACTGGTCGAACAGAGCCGGGGATACTGAAGGCGGCATCAGGGGCGATCTACCGGGATTTGCCTGCAAGGGGAGGGCCGTGCGGCGGGCGGGCGCTCGCTTCGGCCCATCGAAGCGGCTAAGAGAGCCCGCCTTTAAGCCATGGAACTCGAGTTTTGGCCGAGAGCATCGAATT
>DASPMA010000382.1:0-5434 GCA_035627335.1 Binatia bacterium | reverse complement strand
CGCGCCTATCACCCCGACGCGGACCTCACGCAGCAGAACGTCGAAACGCGCTTCAGCGACTTCCAAGCAGTGGATGGGGTGATCGCCGCGCACTTGAACGAGGATTACGACCTAGATTCCGGCGCGTTGATTTCCACGGCGCACGTTCTCACTCGACGCCTCAATCCCGATCTGCCAGAGGGTTTGTTCGAACGGAGCTATATGCCCGTCTGACAAAGGCCCTCCAATGCCGATCTACGCCCTGGCCGACGCCGACCTGGAAGTCGAGGACGAGGACGCGTTTTGGGTGGCGCCGACGGCGGTGCTGATCGGTCGGATCGTCTTGAAGAAGAACGCGTCCGTCTGGTGGGGCGCGGTGCTGCGCGGCGACAACGAGCCGATCATCGTCGGCGAGAACTCAAACGTGCAGGACGGCTCCATCCTGCACACCGACATCGGCGCGCCGCTCACGATCGGACGCGACGTCACTATCGGCCACATGGTCATGCTGCATGGCTGCACGATCGCCGATACGTCGCTCATCGGCATCAAGGCGACGGTGCTCAATCACGCGCACATTCCGAGCTATTGCCTGATCGGCGCGCATGCGCTGGTGACCGAGCGCAAGACGTTCGCGGAAGGCGAGCTCATCACTGGCGCGCCGGCGCGCGCGCAGCGCGCTTTGGAAGAGCCGCAGAAGCAGCTGATCCAGTTCTCCGCGGCGCACTACGTCGAGAACTGGAAACGGTACAAACGCGACCTCAAACCATCCCGCTTCGCCTAAGTCTCGCCGTCCTGCCTTCACATTAGAGCCGCCCCGATCTAGCTTTTCGGTAATCCATGACCACGCCAGAGGACCCCAAGGAGCCGACCGCGCCGCCGCAGCCCGGGGCGGGGGACGACGCGCCTTCAGGCGAACAGCAGACGCCCGAAGCCGAGCGCGGATTGGAGGCGCAATCGGCGCCGCCCTCTGTCGAAGAGATAGAGCCTGCGGCCGAGAACCCCGCGGAGGAGCCGCCGCCACCGCCGCCGCCGTCAACGCCGGACCGCGTGCAATTGCCGCCGCCAACCCCGCCGTCTCCGCCGCGTGTCGAACGTCCGGCGCCGCCTCCGCCGCAGGCGCCAGCGCAGGCCGGCGCCGCACGCGGCGCGCCCTGGATTCCCATCGCGATCATCGCGGCCATCGTTGTCGCGCTCATCATCGGCGTCTTTGCTTGGCGCTCCTTCAGCGGCGGCGGCAGCGAACAGGAAAGCACGTATGTCGTGCAGCCTTACACGCCGACCACTGAACTGATCACCAGCCGCGATCGCGTCGAAGCGCGCGCCGAGCCGGATGCGTCCAGCCGTGTTGTCGTTATCTTTGGTCAGGGCGTGACTCTCAACGTCTCTGGCCGAGTGCAGCGCGGACTGGGCAACGACTGGTACGTAGTCAACTGGAACAACCAGACGGCCTTTGTACGCGTACAGGATGTCGTGCCTGGCAGCGGCGCGCCGCCCGCGCCAATCGTGCGTGAGCGCCTTCCGGAAGAGGAAGAGGACAAGGAAGAGGAAAAGCCTGATGACGAGTTGACCGAAGAGGAAGAGCAAGTTGTGCAAGCGCCTTCGGGCGGCGCGCTCGGCGTCGGCGACGTGAACTGGGTGCGCGAACCGAGCGCGCGCGACTTCGCACGTTATTTCCCGAACGAAGCGCTGGAAGAGGGCCAATCCGGCAACGTCACTTTGAGCTGCATCATCGGCGGCAGCGGCCGCCTCGCCTGTTCGGTCGCATCTGAAAGCCCAGGCGGCTATGGCTTTGGCGACGCCGCCATCGGCATTTCGCGTCAGCTGCGCGTGCGCACGACGTTGCCGGACGGCACCTCGGCCGAGGGCCGCGAGATGCGGCTGCCACTCTCGTTCCGCGCGAACTAAGCCCCTACCGTACGAAACGGAACCAAACGCAGCGCCCGCCGCTTGTTGGACCCTGAGGGACGACGCCATCAGGAGTTCACGTGAACAAGTTCGTCTTATTGCTTGCGCCAGCACTGATGTTCGCTGCGTGCTCGCCGCCCGAGGCGCGGCAGGAAACGCGCGAGATTCCGAAAATCGAGATGAGCGAGACCGCGCGGCTCACCATGCAGCGCGTGAACGAAGCGCGTTTCGTTTCCGCGCCGACGCGGCCTGATCCGGCCGCGCAGACACAACAAGCGTCCGCTTCGAACGAGAACGCTCAGACCGCCGCCCCCGCCGCCACAGCGCCGGCGTATGACGGCGGCCTCGTGCGCATCCAGGTGCTGCTCGACCGCCTGCATTTCTCGCCGGGTGTGATCGATGGCTATGACGGTGAGAACGTGCGCAAGGCCGTTGCGGCGTATCAGGAAGCCAACAACCTGCCGATCAACGGTCGTCCCGACGATGCGCTACTGACGCGATTGGAAGGCGCGGACAGTCAGCCCGCACTCGTGGCCTACGTCTTGACAGAGGAAGATGTGGGCGGCCCGTTCGTGCAAGTGCCGCAAGGCTTGGAAGCGCAATCGCGCCTCGATGCGCTTGGCTATGGCAGCGCCGTCGAGGCGGTGGCCGAAAAATTCCACATGGATGAAGACTTGCTGCGCTCACTCAATCCGGGCGTCGATTTTTCCAGCGCCGGCACGGAAATCGTCGTGGCCAGCGTCGGCGGCGGATTGGACGGCCAAGTCGCGCGCATCGACATCGACAAGGATGAGCTGACGCTGCGCGCCTACGATGCGAGCGACCGCATGCTGGCCTTCTACCCGGTCACGATCAGCGCGGACAACACGCCGACGGGCGAACTCGAAGTCACCGCGATCGCCTTCGATCCGACCTACAATTACGACGCGGACGAATTGCCGTCTTTCAACGACAATAGCGGCCGCGAGTTCGTCATCCAGCCGGGGCCGAACAATCCCGTGGGCCTCGTTTGGATTGCGCTCAACCGCGACGGCTACGGCATACACGGCACGCCAAATCCGCAGCTCATCAGCAAGACCGCATCGCATGGCTGCGTGCGCCTGACGAACTGGGACGCCGTGGACCTTGCGCGCGCCACGCAACAAGGCGTGCCGGTGCACTTCCGCGAAGGCGGCGCACAGGCGCGGCGAGAAACCTCGCGCGGCTGAGGTTCCGTTATCCGGCGAGCCTGACACAAGCTCGCCGTTGTTGCGCCGCAGGTTTGTGAGCATTAATGCGTTGCGGCCGGAGTTTTGCAGCGTGCGCGGCGTCCGGTGCTCATGAACCTGCGGTAATTTTTGAAGATAAGGACAATTTTTGCGCCATTCGCGCTGTGCGCGAGTCTGGGCTTGTTCGTTGCGCTTGGCGCGGCCGAGCGCCCGTCTGCGCGCGCTGACGAACCGAAGGCTATCAGCACTGAGAAATACATCGAGCGCGCAGCGGGGCGATTGATCGTGCCGGTTCGCGGGCTGCGTTCAGCCGATTTGTCGGACACGTGGGGCGCGGCGCGGTCCAACGGCCGCCGTCACGAAGGCATCGACATCATGGCGCCGCACGGCGCGCCGGTGCTTGCGGCGGCCGATGGCGAGATCGTGCGTTTCTGGAATAGCGAACTCGGCGGCATCACGCTTTATCAGGCCGACGAAACGGGCGAGGTGGTTTACTATTACGCGCACCTCAGCAGCTACGCGGAGGGCTTGAAGCAAGGCGACCGCGTGCGGCAGGGCGATGTGATCGGCTATGTCGGCGCCACCGGAAACGCCACCACGCCGCATCTTCACTTCGAAATTCAACGCACGTCGAATGCGCGCCGCTGGTGGCACGGCACGGCGATCAATCCCTACCCGTATTTGGCATCCGGAGACGCGCCGAACGAACCTGTGAGGAGTGCCGGGTTCTAGCCGGCGGCGTGGCTACGCTGCGCAACGAGGATGCCGGCTGGGCCGGCGGCCCTCGGAGCTAGACCCTTTTCTCGTCGCGAAGCGGGCCGTTCCACACCTTGCCGATGCGAACGTCGATCTCAGGCCCGAGATTGAACCAGGCGAAGCGGTCGCGCGTCGCGTCGATCACGACGAAGCGGTCGCCGCGCTCCAAGGTCTGCGAAAGCGTGTTGCGAATGACGCCCGCGGAGAATCGCGTACGTACGAGCCACAAGCCCGATGCGAGATCGCACACGCCGCCCATGCTTTCGAGCGCGGCCATGAAGGCGTTCCACGAACCGGACACGATTTCAGCGTGAACGAATACGTTCGCAGCCTCAGTTTGCGTGTCGTTGCTGGCAGTCGGCGCGCGCAGACCGCGCAGCGCGAGCACGCGGCGTGCTTCGAGCCACGTGCCCTCCGGTTTGTCGGCAACCAGCGTGGTGGGGCGCACGCGGCCTTCGGCCATGAAGCGCGCCATCTGCTCGATCGGATACGGACCGAACGGCTTGCCGCGCACTTGCACCCACCATTTTGCCGTAGTGTCGGGCTTGGACGGGATGGCGGCGTCGCTCACGGCGAATGCTCCGTTTCAACACGGGCAGCGCACTCGCGCGCCCGGCGAAACGGACGGCTGCAATCGCCATGCCGGGGATTCTTGGTAAGAGCCTGTTAAGGCTGACGCCGCGGCTCGAGGTCGATCGCGAAGCCGCCTTCGATCAGGCGCGACACGCGTCCGTACACCGTGCCGACACGCACCCACACGCCGATCAGCGGCGGCGGGCGCTTGGATTTTATAGTGATGCCGGCGAGCGAGAAGTCGACGACCTCTCCGACATAGGCTTCGCCCGTCTCGAACTCGAGCTTCACCGTTTGCGCGCCGTCGCGCACGACGGGACGCGGTTCGTCCTGAATGCCTAAGTCCTTGTTGACGACGAGCGTCAGCTGCTCGGCCATCTTCTCGCGCTTGTGGGCGCTGAAGTCGAAAATGACCGCCATTTCGCCTTCGCCGCATTTGCGGGCGATTTTGCCCGACACGCGGCCGAAGCCGTTGAGGTAAATCACCACGCGCTCGCCGACCGGCGGCAACACATCGCTAACGATGCGCACGTCGCCGGGAGACATGTCGGCGGTGCGGCAGTCATGCTCGCGTCCGGCAGCGTCGAGGAGGCGGCCGGTGATCTCGATGGGCATGCGGCGGAAACGGCGGCGCTCACGCAGGCCGACCTGAGCGGCCGTCAGGCGGCGCGCGGCGGCGGCGAGGTCCAGCTTATGGGCCGTGTTGCTCATGCATGCATGAATGCCCTGTTCACCGTAAACTTTTCCTTAAGGTTTAGCGCAGGTGTCGGGTACTAAAGGAGCGCGGGTCATCAGATCCGCAATTTACGTCGCGGAAGGAGGACGCGGGTCTGAAGACCCGCGCTCCTTTGAGGGAGTTGCCCTTGGCTGAGATCGAGAGCGGAGCAAAGTTCGACTATGTGATCGTCGGCGCAGGCAGCGCCGGCTGCGTGTTGGCGAACAGACTGAGCGAAGACCCGAACGTCACCGTGGCGCTGTTGGAAGCGGGCGGAAGAAACAATTCGCTACTC
>DASPMA010000381.1:0-2359 GCA_035627335.1 Binatia bacterium | reverse complement strand
GCAAGACGCAACGCGCTTGAGTGATGCTGATATCGCCGCGAGCGCGCAGCGTCTTGGCGTTGATCCGAATGCACTGCGCGCGGTCATCAAAGTCGAAAGTGCGGGCCCTGGCTTTGCGGAAGGCCGTCCGCTCATTTCGTTCGAGCCGTTCTGGTTCTGCCAGGCCACGGGCGGGCGCTTCGACGCCAGCCACCCGGCCGTCTCACAACCATCCAGCCGGGCGTATCTCACAGGCAACCAGGCCGCGCGTTGGCAACGATTGGCCGAAGCGTACGCCCTCGATCCGGCTGCGGCGCTCGGCGCCGCAAGCTGGGGCGCCTTCCAATTGCCGGGACGCTACTTCGCCGATGCGGGCTACACCGACGTGTTCAGCTTCGTGAGCGATCTATCGCACTCTGAAGCGCGCCAGCTCGCCGCGTTCGAAGCCTATCTGACGCGCAAAGGCCTCGCCGATGAATTGCAGCGCCTCGAATGGGATGCGTTTGCGCGCATTTACGAGGGCGAAGCCGGCGCTGGCCAGTACGCCTCCGCGCTCGCGCGCGCCTACAACGCACTCGTCCCGCCGGCAGCTGACGGCTATCTCGACGGTCTCGTGGCCGGTTCGCGCGATCCGCTCTCCCGCGCCGACTACGCAGAAGTCGCAACGATGCTCGGCTGCGAAGTCGAAGCGGTGCAGGCCGTCGTGGAAGTGGAAAGCGGGCGACTCGGCGCCTTCGCCGCTGACGGCAAGCCGGTCATCCTCTACGAGCCGCACATCTTCTCGCGGCGGACGAACCGTCAGTACGATGCCAGCCACCCCAACATCTCCTACCGGTCGTGGGACGCCGCCAAATATCCCCGGTCCCAGGAGGGCCGCTGGGCGCAGATGCGCGAAGCGTACGCGCTCGATCCGCAAAACGCCGTCGCCTCTGCGAGCTGGGGCCTGTTCCAGATCATGGGCTTCAACCACGGCGCGTGCGGTTTTCCGGACGCTAAAGCGTTCGTGACCGACATGTGCCGCAGCCAAGCGCAGCAACTGAAAGCGTTTGCGGCGTTCGTGCGGTCGAACAATCTTGCCGACGAACTGGTGCGCAAGGATTGGGAAGGCTTCGCGGCGGGCTATAACGGCTCGGGACAAGTGGAGCGCTATGGCAGGCTCTTGCGCGAGGCGTACAATCGTCTCAAGGGCATCGCCTAACGAGCTGGAGGGGACGCATGAACTTTTTCGAGGCGCTGTTTCGCCTGATCTTCGGCAGCCGCGGATCGAAGCCAACTTCGCCGCCTCCGCCTCCGCCGCGGTCTCCGCCGCCTCCACCACCCCCTCCGGGAGCGCCGCCCGCGCCTCCGCCCGCGACGCCGCCGACGCCACCGCCTCCGGCCGGGCCGGGCGCCGGATATTTGGCTTCGCTGCGCAAGCAGTCCGATGCGCCGTTGCGCCGCGCGGACTTCGAAGAAGTGGCTGGGCGTCTTCAGTGCGAGTGGGAAGCTGTCGCCGCCGTGGCGGAAGTCGAGTCGGGCCCGCTCGGCGGTTTCGGACAAGACGGGCGTCCGATCATCCTGTTCGAGCGCCATCTTTTCTCGCGCAAGACGGACTCGCAGTACGATGCGAGCCACCCGACCATCTCCAACCGCTCGCCCGGCGGCTATCCGCGAACGCAAGCAGAGCGGTGGACACAGCTAGAGCAGGCTTATGCCCTGGCGCCGGAAGAAGCCCTGCAAAGCGCCAGCTACGGCCGCTTCCAAGTGCTCGGGCAGAACTACCCGAACCTCGGCATGGCGAACGCGCACGAGTACGTGTCCAAGCTCGCGCGTTCGGAGAAGGATCAACTCGAAGCGTTTGAAGGCTTCGTCCGCGCGAACGGCCTTGCGGATGAACTGCAGCGCAAGGACTGGGCAGGCTTCGCCAGCCGCTACAACGGGCCCGGCTACGCGGCGAACCAGTATGATGTGAAGATGGCGGAAGCCTACGCACGTCTGAAGTCCACGCCGATCGCGTAATTCACCTCGCCACGCGAAGCGGGGGGTGGGCAAATGGAGGGAAACCGTGTGTTTCCCCTCCCGCCGCTTCGCGGAGGCTCTTCGGCGCGTTGCGCGGGGCCATGGAGCGCCGTACATGCAGCGCTCAATGGCCCGCTACCTCATCACGTCCGCGCTTCCCTACATCAACGGCATCAAGCATCTCGGCAATCTTGCCGGCTCGATGCTGCCGGCTGACGTGCATGCGCGCTTCCGGCGCCTGCAGGGCCATGAAGTCATGTTCATCTGCGCCACGGATGAGCACGGCACGCCCGCCGAACTCGCCGCCGCCGAGGCCAAGCAGGACGTGAAGACGTACTGCGACCAGCAATTCCAGATTCAGAAAGACGCCTGCGACGGCTTC
>DASPMA010000380.1:0-2309 GCA_035627335.1 Binatia bacterium | reverse complement strand
TACACGTGCGCGACATCGCGCACGAGGACAGCGACAAGCAGAAAGCCGACGTGCTCGCAGTCTTGGCGCAGCTTGAGAGCGACGCCGGGCGATCAATGCCGCCGGTGCTGGAAGTCTGGAACAAAATCGACCTCCTCGATCCATCCACACGCGAAGCCCGCATGCGCCGCGCGCAAGCGGCTGAGCAGGGCGGTCAGACCACCCTGCCCCCTGTGGCGATCTCGGCCGAGACGGGGGAGGGCATGGGCGCCCTGCTCTCGGCCATCGATCGCGCCGCCTTCTCCGCCACGCGCGTCATCACCCTCACCTTGCCCCCGGATGACGCAGGCCGCGTGCGCGCGCAAATCGCCGCCGCCGGCAAAATCCTCGACGAAAGCACCGACGACTACGGCCACCACACGCTGCGCGCCGAGCTCTTGGTAGAGGATGCCGCGCGCTTCGCGCCGCTTGAGCCACCGCCGGAAGAAATGCGGCCAGCAGCGGAGTAGGGCGCAGAGGACCTTCTCCCCCTGGCCGAAATGAGTGACACACACTCACCCCAGTGAATTCGACAACGCCCCCGCAGCTGCGTGTGAGTGTGTGTCACTCATTTTAGCCGCTCCACCAACTCCGCCGCAAACACGCTCAGCGTATCATCCCGCGCGCCCATAATGACGATGCGATCACCAGGCTCAGCCAGCTCGATAAGCTTGTCACCACACGCCGCGCGCTCCGCAAACGCCATCGCTTCACGCCCGCGCGCACGAACGCCGGACGCAATGTGCTCGCTCGTCACGCTGCGATCCGTCGTGCCGCCATAATAGACGGGGTCGGGCATGATCAGCACATCGTCGTCGGTCATGTTGCGCGCGAAGCAATCGATGAATGGCTCGCGCATCAGCTTCAGCGGCCCGTAGCCGTGCGGCTGGAACATGATCAGCAGGCGACCCGGAAACGCATGCAGCGTCGCCAAGGTCGCCGCGATCTTGTCCGGATTGTGCGCGAAATCATCGATCACGGTGACGCCGCCAGCGGAGCCGACAACCTCCAACCGCCGCCGAATGCCCGCGAAGCCTTCCAACGCTTTCGCCGCGTCCTTCAGCGACAAGCCATAGGCCCGCGCCGCCGACAGGGCCGCGAGCGCATTCGAGACATTGTGCTCGCCCGGCACGCCAAGCTGCACTTGGGCGCTATCGCGCGTCTCACGCTCCAGCACCTCGAACGTTATCCCGTCGGGCGCCGGCTTGATCGACACGCAATGCAAGTCGGCCAGCCCCGAACGCAGCGAGTACGTCCGCACGCGCGTGCGCGCGCTCATCACCAACGCCGCCGTTTCCTCGTTGTCGAGGTTCAGCACAGCGATTTCGGCCTTGCCGACAAAATCGCGGAAAAGGCGTCGCAGTTCGTCCATGGTCTTGTGATCGAGCGCGATGTTGTTCACGATGGCGATGGTCGGCGCGTACATGGCGATGGAGCCGTCGCTTTCGTCCACCTCGGACGCGAACACATCGCCTTTGCCGACCAGCGCCGAAGCAAACGGCGCGTCGCCTCCGGCGAAGTTCTTCATCACCGCGCCGTTCATGACGGTAGGATCGCGTCCCGTCTTATGCAGTATCCACGCGAGCATCGCCGTGGTGGTCGATTTGCCGCTCGTTCCCGCAATGCCGATGCGCACGGGCGCGGCGTTGAACAGCTCCGTCAGCAGCTCCGGCCGCTTCACATCGCGCGCGCCGGTGCGCTTGGCCGCCACGACATCCGGCACAGTGTCTTCCACAGCCGCGGAACGCACGAAGATTTGCTCGGGGCTGACAAGTCCTGAGCCGTCCTGCGGGAAGAGGGCGATGCCGTGCGCTGCGAGGTACTCGAACTTGGCGCCGAGCCGCCCCTGATCCAGCGAGCGGTCGGAGCCCGCCACCGTGTGGCCCTTGCCGCGCAGAATGAGCGCCAGCGGCAGCATGCCGGAGCCGCCGATGCCGCTCATGAAATAGGTTTTTGCCTGACTCATTGGCGCCGGTTATGACGAAACGCCGCCCGGCGGCAAGGACGCGACCACACATGGCCCCACCCATCCGCATCGGCGTCGTCGCGCCCGGCACGCGCATCGACGAAGGATTAGCGGCCCGTCTCAAAGCCTTCGCCGCCGACAGCTTCCTCGACCGCGCGCCGGAGATCGTTGTCCACCCGCAATGTTTCCTCAGCGCCGGCCACTTCGCTGGCGACGACGACGCGCGCCTCAAAGCCTTCGTCGAAGTCGCCAACGATCCCTCGTATGACGCTGTGTGGTTCGCGCGCGGCGGCTACGGCGCATGCCGTATCGCTGAAGCGGCGCT